>JAEMPV010000024.1:3020-65902 GCA_022759145.1 Caldisericum sp. | reverse complement strand
ATATAATTTATATGCTATCAAATGAATATAAGTCATCAAGACATTTAGCAATTGCTTCTAAATTTATAGAGAAGAACGAGCCCGAAAAAGCCTACGAAGAAATTTTAAAATCGGCAAAACTGTACCAGAACGAAGAAGAGCTTTATAAATTATTTTCTAACAAAGCAAAATTCAAAGATACAGTAAAAAAAGTTGCAAATCTTATTTATGAGAATATTAGTAATTACGATTCACCATATATCAGATTTATTGGCGCAATGTTTGAGTACATTGGCGGCGACCTTGAGAGGGCAAAAAGACTTCTTTTAGCTATCGATGAAGACTCTCTTACTATAAAAATGGCTCGTCTTCTTGGTTCGATTTTCTATGAACTTAAGGATTTTGACAGGGCAATCGAATATCTTAAATTATACGATCCGCCTTATGCGCCCATGAACGAGGATGAACTTGCTGTTGTATATGGAATTGGCATTTCATACCTTGCGAAAGGTGAAAGAGAACTTGCAAGACAGTACCTCGAGCGAGTTGAATTAAGAAATTCAAAGTTTGGAAATGTTGGTTCAATATTGAAATCGCTTGAAGAAACCGATTCTAAAGAATCATAATTTTTGCATTTTTCTTTCCGAGCAAATAAAAAGATAGTATACCCATTGAATAAAAGGCAAAAAATGTCATTATCTGGGTAAAGTAGTTGCCTTTAAATATTCCAAAAATTGAGGAGCCAATTGCCCAGGCGAGGTTCCATGATATTTCTTTTATGCTTGAAGCTATTGCCTTTACTTCATCTTCCATCAATTCCATATAATAAGAGGTGTAGAGAGGTATAGATGAATTTATAAAAATGCCTCTTAAAAGATAAGAGATAATTGACACTGTTTGATTTTTAGCAAGAAGCATTATTATAAAGGGCAAAGAAAGGCTTTCAAGTGTTAAGATTACATAGAACTTTTTAGAGTTTTTAAACAAGGTAGGCAAATATATTGAAGAAAATGCTATTAAAATACTTTGAATGCCGAAAATAAAGCCAAGTTTTTCAGGTGCTATGTTCTGGTATTCTAAAAAATAAAGATTGAAAAACGGAATCATTATACCAGCACCAACACCCATAAAAAATTCGCTTAATGCAAAAGTTGAAATTACCCTCATATACTTTATGTTTTTTGCAAGTTTCTTAAGAGGATCTTTGATTTTCGAAATAATACTTTCTTCTTCCTCTTGAATCCAACTTTCCTCAATTCTACTTATAAATAATAAACTCATCATAGAAAGAGTTGCAGAAAATAAAATTGAATTACGCAATCCAAAATAAAAGTTACTCTTGGATAAAGTGGGGACTAAAGTACCAAGTATTTCTCCTATGAAGTTACCTAAAATTATACTTCCAAAACTTATCGTAAAGAGATGTGTTTGCTCGTATGTTGTGCTGTTTCTTGAAAGAAAAGGAGGTTCGTTTACAAGGAATAGAGAAGCACCAAATCCTATTAAAAGGATAGAAAGAAGAAGTGAGAAAGTACTTTTGCTGAACAATAGCAAAATTTCGCCTAAAGATTGTAGCAATGCTCCCAATATAAAACTATTTTTGTGTCCTGCTATATTAGAAATAATTCCCGACACAATAGATAATGTTGCAATCCCTAAATAATAGAGAGCATTAACAAAACCTATTATTTCGTTTGAAACGCCCTTGTTTTTTAGATATAAATTCAAAACAAGAAAGAAAATACCAGTCCCTATAGAAATTACAAAACTTCCTAAAATATAGCATCTTGCATTTTTGTTTTCAAACATTACTTTTCGAAACATTTAAATCACCTCACGTAACTTTTCGTTTGAAAAATATAACATTATATTATAATAAAAAGTTACATAATCAGAAAGAATATGGATATAATTAGAAAAGATGGTTGTAGCCTCAAATGAAGAGAAAGAAATTATTTGCTTTGTTTATCTATTATTTCTTCCTTGCTATCTTTAGGGCCTTCTTTGAGTTTATTAATTTGTGATTCACAATCCGAAAGCTTCCTTCTAAGATTTGAAATTTCTCTATAATGTACTATAAGTGATATTAACCACATTACAATAAACCCTGCAAGGAGCATAATTATTCCAAATAAGCCAACTGATGTGCTGATTTCAAAAGTCACAAAGCGTATAGTTATCTGATTGAGGTTTTGTACAATTAGTAAAATGGTTGCAAGCAAAATTACGAGAATTAAAAAAAGAAACGCATTAAGTTTTTTCATATTACCCTCCAAAATAATCATTTAGTAATTTTAAAGCCTCATCCTTCTTTGCTATTTCCAAATTTGCGAAAGTCACCCCATTTACATTATATGATTTATACGGGATAGAAAATGAATTATTAAACAGCGCAAGAATAAAACTATTATCACTTACTAATGCTATATAGCCATTAATATCTAAATTCTTTAATTTGAAAGCAAGAGATTCAAATGCCTTTCTTGAAATATTTTCGAGAATTAGAGCTACCTTCTTTTCATTTCTTATTCTGTTAAAAATTTCTTCAATAAACTTCTCTTCGATTTTTCTTATATTATTAGATATGTTCTTATTTTCTTCTAATATCTTTTTTATCTTGTAAATTAGCTCATTTTCACCCGTTGTAAGGATTTTAGAAATTTCTTCTATGATTTCATTTTTGTTTTGAAATGCCCTGAGAGCACGGAGGCCTGATACAAAATAAATTCTTGTGAAATCTTTTTTTGTTTTTTCTGTTTTTAGTATTTTTACAAGACCGATTTGTCCGGTTCTATCAACATGAGTGCCTCCACACAAAGACTTATCAAAGTTCTCGACCTCAACAACTCTTATTGGGGGAGCAATTTCCGTTTTCTTTCTCAAATCAATTTTATTTAACTCCTGTTCATCAATGTAATACTTTTTAACTGCCCTATCTTCTAATATAATGCTATTAGCAAAATTTTCTACCTCTTTAATATTTTCTTGTGATATGTTGGTTCCTTCGATGTCTATTGTTGAATACTCCTCCCCCATATGAAAACTTACGGTTTCGAGATTGTATAACTTAATAAAAGATTGCGAAAGAATGTGCTGGGCAGTATGCTCTCTTGATATATCGAGTCTTCTATCTTTGTCAATTTCGCAAGATATAGATTCTTCGATATCAAGTGCATCAACTTCATGGAGAACCCTATTCTTTTCTTCTAAAACAAATAATACATTTGCCTTGCCGATTGTTCCTCTGTCGCCAAGTTGACCTCCTTTTCCATCAGGATAGAAGTTGGTCTCCTCAAGTTCTACAAAGAATTTTCCATCTCGTGCGAATTTATCTTTGACTTTAGTTTCCCACTTGTAAATATTCTCGTTTATCATATTTCAATTTCTCCTTTAAAAACAAAATTTGCCTTGCCTTCTAAGTAATTTCCATCATCAGTAATTTTTACTTTTAGGTCTCCTCCAAGCGCTTTTACTAAAACGACACTTTCACCGTTCAAGAATTTATTAAAAACATACGAAGAAGCAACTGCACCAGTTCCGCAAGCAAGGGTTTCTTCGTAAACGCCTCTTTCAATGGTTCTCATTTTAATGGTACTTTTATTAACTATTTCGATAAAATCCACATTAATTCCAAAAGGAAAAAGTGTAAAATTTTTTGCTATCTTTAATGCTTTGTTCTTCGGAATTCTTTTTATGTTTTTCAAAGGGATAACAGCATGTGGTTCAGATGAATTTACAATGTATAATTTTAAGCCAAAGAGTTCAATGATGTGAGAATTTCCAGTTGGTAAACCTTTGACAAATTTATCAATCTTACCCATTGTCCCCATCGAAACAGAAAATACATTATCATCTACCTTCTTTACAACCTTTATACCTGCTTTTGTTTCGATTTTGATGCTATTGCGATTGAAAAACTTACTAAAGTAAAGACCAATACAACGTGCACCATTTCCACACATTTCAGATTCACTTCCATCTTTTTCTAATACGCGCATTTTAATATCAGCAATCTTGCTTTCCTCAAGATATAGAAGAGAATCACCTCCAATGGAAGCATGTCTATCTAAAAGAATTTTTGACAATTCTTCAGGGTGCTCAATGGAGTTTTCTCTTCCGTCAATTACTACAAAATCATTTAGAGTTCCTTCAAATTTATAAAATTTAAGATGCTTTCCTGACAACATCGCCGCCAAGTTTTTGAATTTTATCTATATAATTTTCATATCCCCTGTCTATATGAATTGGGTCTAAAACTTTGCTTGTGCCTTTAGCTGACAGTGTTGCAAGTAGTAAAGACATTCCACCTCTCAAGTCTTTTGCTGTAACAACAGAAGGTTTGAGTTCTTTTACTCCTGTAATGAATGCAGAAATTCCCTCAACTCTTATGCTAGCCCCCATTTTTATAAGGTCATCTACTATACGGAATCTGTTCTCAAAAACGGTTTCGGTTACGACACTTGATCCGTCTGCTAATGTAAGGAGAGTTAAAATCTGGGACTGGGCATCTGTTGGAAATCCTGGATATGGAAGCGTTTTTACTGTTGTAGGCAGTATTTTTCCTCTGTAGCTTGCAGTAATTTCACTTTCTTTTACTGTAATTTCAAGTCCTGTTTCTTTAAGTTTCATTATTACGGCTTCAATATGTTCTGGAATTGTTTTTTTAATTGTTATTTTTCCTTTTGTAAGACCAGCGAGGATTAAATATGTAGCAGATTCAATTCTATCAGGTATTATGTTGTAATTAATCGGTTTCAATTTTTTTACTCCATGTACAATAATTGTGCTTCCTGTTCCGTTTATTTCGATATTTGCACCTGCAAGGTTAAGAAAATTTACGAGATCTTTAATTTCTGGTTCTCTTGCCGCATTTTCTATTACAGTTGTGCCTTCTGCAAGCGTTGAAGCAAGAATAATATTTTCAGTTGCTCCTACACTTGGCATATCAAGAAAAATTTTGTTTCCTTTCAAGGACCTTGAAACATGCGCTTTTAAGATGCCTTTATCCCAGGCAAATTCAACTCCAATACTTTCCAATCCTTTTATATGTTGATCAATAGGTCTTTTCCCTATGTTACAACCTCCAAGACCTGCAATTGATGCTTTTTTGTGTCTTGCAATGAATGCTCCAAGCAAAGTTTGAGTTCCTCTTATATTTTCGGTTTCTTCAGGGGGAATTTCTGGCTTAAAAGAGGAACTTGCGTCAATTTCTACTTCATGCTCTCCTTCTTCTACCTTCACTCCGATTTTTTTTAATTGAAAGAGGAATTTTTTAACATCGAGGATATTTGGGATATTCCCTATATGGCATTTACCCTCAACAAGAAGACACGCCGATAGTACAGGAAACGCCGCATTTTTTGCTCCAGAAATTTCAACTTCACCTTTAAGAACTCTTCCACCGTTAACTTCAAGATATTCCATCTTTTCCTCCGAACATTAGATAATCATAAACTATCTTTGCAATTCTTGTGCCAGCGTATCCATCGCCAAATGGATTTTTATTAGAGATCATTTTTTCATATTCTTCCTTATTGAGTAACAATTTAGTTGCTTCTTCAACTATCTTGCGCCTATCAGTTCCTACAAGTCGCACTACTCCGCTTTCAACTGCTTCTGGTCTTTCAGTGGTGTCACGCATTAGAAGGACAGGTTTTTTGAGAGTTGGTGCTTCCTCTTGGATTCCGCCTGAGTCAGTTAATATTAACGTAGCTTTTGACAAAAGTTTAATAAATGATAAGTAATCCATTGGCTCAATAAGAAGGATATTTTTGTTATCTTTGAGTATTCTATTTACAGTTTCCCTTACAACTGGATTTTTATGAACAGAAAAAACAATTTTGTATTCATTACCAAAATTTTCCGCAAGTTCATTAACTGCAGAACAAATCTCTTCCATAGGTTTGCCCCAATTTTCCCTTCTGTGTGCTGTTACTACAATGTATTTTTCATCATATCGAATAGGCAAATTTACTTGAATATCACTTTTAATAATTTCAAGAAGAGCATCTACTACTGTATTTCCTGTAACATAAATTTGACTTTCATTAACACCCTCTTTAAGTAGGTTTTCTTTTGCCTTTTCGGTTGGTGCAAAATAGAGGTCAGTGAGAGCGTCGGTTAGTTTTCGATTCATTTCTTCTGGGAAAGGAGAGTATTTGTTGTAAGTCCTGAGACCTGCTTCCACATGTCCTATGTGGATTTTTTCGTAAAAGGCGGAAAGTGCTGATGCAAATGTCGTTGTTGTATCGCCATGAACAAGAAGAATATCTGGGCGGTCCACATCAAATATATCCTTAAGTCCTGTAAGAACTTTGTTTGTTATTTTGGTTAGTGTTTGTTTTTCTTCCATTACTCTGAGGTCGTAGTCAATGGTTATATGAAAAAGATCTATAACCTGCTTTAGCATTTCTTGGTGCTGGCTCGTGATAATAACTTTTGTCTCTAAATCAGAAAAATCTTTTAACGCCTTGTATACCGGATACATCTTTATTGCTTCTGGTCTTGTCCCGAAAACAAGAAATACTTTCTTTTTCATTATTTCACCCCAAACGCAAGTATTATACCTGTGATAGATAGGATAAATGTAAGAAGATAATACACCAATGCAATTTGTCTTTGCGATAAGCCCTTCTTAAGAAGGCGGTAATGGATATGCTCTGTGTCGTATCTGAAAGGAGAGCCTCCGTGTATAATTCTTCTAAATATTGATGTAAAAACCTCCATAATTGGAATGCCAAGAACAAAAATTGGAAGAGCAATCGTTAAAAGAGTGGTCGTTTTATACGCACCAACTACTGAAATGATTCCAAGCATGTATCCAAGAAGGCCAGCGCCAGAATCTCCCAGGAAAACTCTTGCTGGGTGGAAATTATAAATGAGAAATGCAACTAAACTTCCACAAAGTCCGATAAGTAGCAAGGCAAGATTTAGATGTCCTTTGTACATTGCAGTTATAGCAAGAAAAAAAGACGCAATAGCAGAAACGCCGGAGGCAAGTCCATCAAGGCCATCTATTATGTTTATTGCGTTTATAAGACCAACTATCCAAAACGCCGTTAAAATACTTCCTGTAAATCCTAATTTTATTACGGTGTCTGTAAAAGGGACCGTTATTTGGGTAAACTGCGTCCCTGTAAATATTGCAATAAATGCAGAAATAAATTGCACTGTGAATTTCTGCCTCACCGTAAGGCCAAATTTATCATCGAACAATAGACCGAAAAACAAAACAGTTGCACCTAAAATAATTCCTACAAACTGCAAGTTGAATTTCTGTAATATCAAAAATAGGAAGATAATGGAAATATAAATAGATATACCACCCGAGCGAGGAATTGGCTCTTTATGTATCTTTTGCCTATTTTCTTTCTTTGGCAGATCTATAATTCCGAATTTGCGTCCAAGAAATATTGCAAGAGGCGTAGAGAAAGATGAAATGAAGAAACCAAGAAGAAAAAAGTAAGAAATATTAAAGAAATTTCTGTTAATAAACTCTATTAACTCTTTCATTTCGTACCAAAAAGCCTATCTCCCGCATCTCCTAATCCTGGAATAATATATCCATGCGAATTTAACTTTTGATCTATTGCAATGGTGTAGATTTTTACATCTGGATGGTCGTGTTCGATTTTTTCAATTCCTTCTGGTGCGGAAATAAGGCAAACAAAGAAAATCTTTTTGGCTTTTGCTTCTTTTACAACAGAAATAGCTTTTGATGCTGATCCACCTGTTGCAAGCATCGGGTCAACCACAAAAACAGATGAGTTTTCTATGTTAGTAGGAAGTTTGCTGTAGTATTCTACAGGTTCAAGCGTTTTTGGGTCTCTATATATTCCAATATAGCCCACTCTTGCTTGAGGTATTAGATCGAGAATACCTTCTGCCATAACAATGCCTGCTCTAAGAATTGGAACTATTGCAATATCCTCATCAATAATGTAACTTTTTGTTTTATCAATTGGAGTTTCTATTTCTATTTCCTTGAGTTTTGTGTCTCTAAAAATCTCATATACCATTAATGCAGACAACTCCTTAACTAACTCTCTAAATTCCTTTGGATTTGTTTCCTTCTTTCTTAGGTATGTTAACTTATGCTGTATAAGGGGGTGTTGAATCAAATTTACATTCTTCATTATGCCTCCTTTAAATGTAAGAAATGTTAGGATATATTGGGAACTTTTTTGTTAATTCCAATACCTCATTTCTAATTGTTTCTAATTTCTTCTCGTCATTTCTAAACTCAATTGCTTTATCTATTAACTCTGCAATATATTCCATTTCTGCCTCTTTCATCCCTCGAGTTGTTAATGCTGGAGTACCAACTCTTAATCCGCTTGTTTCTGTTGGAGGAAGTGGGTCAAAAGGTATTGATTCTTTGTTTGTGGTTATGTAAACGGAGTCTAAAAGCCTCTCAGCCTCTTTACCTGTAATGTTTTTGGATCTTAAATCTATTGAAATAAGGTGATTATCAGTGCCGTTCGTTATTAGTCTAAAGCCATGCTTTATTAATGCATTTGCTAATGCTTTGGCGTTCGCTATAACCTGTTTTTGGTATTCCTTAAACTCGTCCGTCATTGCCAACTTAAGCGCAACAGCTTTGGCTGCGATGATATGTTCGAGTGGTCCTCCTTGAATACCTGGAAACACAGCCTTATTAAGAATTTTTTCGTGTTCTTTCTTAAATAGGATCATCCCTCCTCTTGGACCTCTAAGTGTTTTATGCGTTGTCGTAGTTACAAAATCTGCAAATGGCACGGGAGTTGGGTGGACATTTGCTGCAACAAGTCCTGCTATGTGAGCCATATCAACCATTAGATAAGCACCAACGCTTTTTGCAATAGTTTGAAATTTTTCGAAGTCAATGAATCGAGGGTATGCACTTGCGCCTGCAACTATAACTTTTGGCTTGTATTGTTTTGCAAGGTCTTCAACCTGATTGTAATCAATAAGCTCTGTCTCCTTTTCAACTCCATAGTGTACAGCATTGAAGTATTTACCCGTAACGCTTACGGGACTTCCGTGACTTAAATGCCCCCCTGCTGACAAATCCATTCCGAGAAGCGTGTCTCCAGGATTCATGGTAGCAAAGTACACAGCGAAGTTTGCCTGAGTTCCTGAGTGTGGTTGGACATTTGCACCTTCTGCATTAAAAAGAGTCTTTGCTCTTTCTATCGCAAGGCTTTCAACAACATCTATATACTCACATCCTCCGTAGTATCTTCTCTTGGGATACCCTTCTGCATATTTGTTTGTTAGAACCGAACCTTGTGCTTCGAGAACAGGTTCCAAAACATAATTCTCCGATGCTAT
Organism: Caldisericum sp.; assembly: GCA_022759145.1. Classification (NCBI taxonomy): domain Bacteria; kingdom Pseudomonadati; phylum Caldisericota; class Caldisericia; order Caldisericales; family Caldisericaceae; genus Caldisericum; species Caldisericum sp. The sequence goes on along the minus strand of JAEMPV010000024.1, from coordinate 56,611 downwards.
AAGTTCGAGTTTTGTCCTCTGCCTTTCAAGTTCATTTTGCATTGCCTGTGCCAATTCAATGTCAACATCCTTAATTCTCATTTTGCCTCCTTAATTAATTGTTTTTGCTAAAGCGACAAAATAAATGTTTCCTTTGCATTTGTTTTTAAAAGCCTTTGTAATCTCGTGTACAGTACTTCCTGTAGTGTATACATCATCAACTATTAGAACGTTACCGTTATATATACCCTCTACAGAAAAAGCATTTTTTAGGTTTTCCAGTCTTTCGTCTCTTTTAAGGTCTGTTTGCTTCTTTGTTTCTTTAACTTTATGTACCTTATTTATGACTGGTTTTCCTGAAAGTCTTGATAGTTCTTTTGCTATAAGATAAGTCTGGTTGTAACCTCTGCTTTCAAATTCTCCCTTCGACATCGGGATATAACCTATAAAGTCGAAATCTAATTTGTTGTCGTTAACGAAATTAAATACTAAATTTGAGAAGAACCTTGACAATACTTTATATCCTTCAAATTTAAACTTCTTGATAAGTTCTTCCATTACTCCATAGTAATTTGTCATTCCATAATAGTATACCATTTCTTGATGTAAAATGAGAGGGTATTCAAGAAACTTAATTTTGTTCTTGCAATCTTCACATACAAAATTGCTATTATAAAGCTTTCTACCGCAGCTTACACAATGTGCAGGTGCAACAAGTTCAAGAAAAAACTCTTTAATGTACGAGCTGTATAAGTAAATCAAAGTTTCTTTTTGCATCGTTTTTTGCCTTTATTAATTTCTCGTGAATTTTGTTTGCAAATGAATCCTTTTCTCTAATAAACTTTAAAAAGATCTTTGAAAATTCAGAAAGTCTCAGTTCAGAAATTTCTATCCCATCTAATTCAAACAATTTTGATATATTTCTTACTTTATCGTCATAGTAAACTGGTAATACAGGTTTCTCAAGCATTGTAGAAAAAACTACCGAGTGATATCTCATTCCAATAACTACCTCTGCACCGTTTAAAATAGAAAGCACATCATCAATATTTTCAGGAATAAATACTTTAAACTTTGTCCTTGCTTCTATTTCTTTTGCGATATTTAAGTCCACATCTTTGTAAAAAGGAACGATTAAGGTCTCATTTTCTGTCTTATAATGCATGAAACGCGCTATATCAGAAAGTTCTTCAATATCAACAGGCTCTCCTCCTTTAACCTGAAGTACATTGTAGGGTTCATTAAACTCAATTTTCTTTAAATTTTTAGGTTGGTATAGGAAAGCAAGATCTTGAGTTACATGTATTTCTTTTTTAACTCCTATTTCCTCAAGAATTTTTTTTGATTCCAGATCCCTTACGGTTATTAAGTCAATCTTATTTAGTATTTCTGTTGTAAGTTTTCGGTTTCTTTCATTTTTAAGAGGACCTATTCCCTGGGCAAAAACAACACTTTTCTTTCCAAAAAGTTTTGGTAAATAAATAAGAGAAAGGTAATAATAAAGGCTTCTTGAACTTGTCTTATCTTGCAATAAACCACCACCACCAGAAATAGCAACATCAGAGTTTTGTAGTGCTTTAAAAATTTCTATTGGATTGGTTCTCTTAATTTCGTTTCTCTTTACCTTATTTTTCGCAAGAAAAACCGGTTCTATTCCAATTTTAGGTAATTCAACTTCAATAACCTGTCTTATTGCTTCATCCCCTAAGTTACCGAACCCAAAGTAACCAGAAACAACTGCTTTCAATCCTCGATCCTCCCTATAAGCAACTTAAAGGAAAGAACGACAAGGTTTTTAAGTCTCCATATTCTTTCAGGTTGCGTAACAGTTCTATATAGCCATTCAATACCCATTTTTCTTACCCAAAGAGGCGCCCTTTTTACTCTTCCGCTCCAGACATCGAATGATCCACCAATCCCAATATTTACAGGAATATTTAAGTCTCTGTTTTTTACAATCCATTTTTCTTGTTTTATGCCTCCCATTCCAACAAAGAGTATATCAGGGTTTGCCTTGTTAATTTGCTCTCTTACTTCGTTATCTGTATTAAAATAACCGCTATGAGTTCCAACAATGTTTAAATTCGGAAAACTCTCTTTGATCTTTTTGGTTGCCACTTCAAGAACTTCTTCCTTTGCGCCCAATAAGAACACCCTATAATTTTTGGATTCTGCTTCTCTTAAGAGCTCCCATGCAAATTCGATTCCAGGAATTCTTTGAGTGATGCGCTGTCCAAATCTTCTTGCACCGAGTACAACGCCTATTCCATCAGGAATAACAAGATCAGCGTTTCTTAAGATGTTCAAAAACTCTTTGTCACTAATTGCTCTCGATAGCATCTCACCATTTATCGTTACAATTAGGTGAAAGTTGCCTTGCTTTATAAAATCTTCAACAATTGAAAGATTTTCTTTTAAAGGCCTATTTGAAACTTTTATTCCTAAAAATTCAACTACCTCTTTATTGTTACTCCTTCTCTTATACGCCTCATTTAAAAATTTAGGAAGGCTCAGTATTCTTGGTAGCCTTTTAGGGTCAAGAATAAATCTATAAAGCCACTCTAAGCCAAGTTTCTGAACAATATAAGGTGCTCTTTTAAACTCCTGTGCGTATACATTAAATGTGCCACCAACTCCCATTGCAAATTTTACATTCAGTTTCTCAAGATTTCTGAAGATAAATTTTTCTTGTTTTGGAGAACCCATCCCTACAAAGAGAATATCAGCACCTGATTTTGCAATTTCACCTACAACTTCCTCATCTGTATCGAAGTAGCCATTGTGGAAACCAGCAATTTGAAGATTTGGAAAATCTTTTTTTATATTTTCAATTGCTTTTTTAAGACTTTCTTCTTTTGTTCCAAGAAAATAGACCTTATAGCCATTTGTTTCAGAAACTTTTAGTAAGTCCGAGAAGAGATCAATGCCCGTTACCCTTTCTTTTATTTTAATCCCTTTAAATATTTTTGCAGCAAAAATTATTCCTATACCATCAACAAAATTTAGATCTGATTTTCTTATAATATTTAGAAGTTCTTCATCATTGTATGCTTTGAGTGCTTTTTCAGGATTGATGGCAACGCCAAAATGGGGTTTACTTTCTTCCATTAATTTAGTTATGTATTGAATTGCTTCAGTTCTTGTTAAGTTGTCTACAGGTATATCGAATACTTCAATTCTCATATCGTATAGTAATGGAAGCCTAAAGCCGTCGCACGGTCTTTATTTATAATACCCTTTGCGTCAAAAATAACTGCATCTTTCTTAAGATAGTTTTTCCACTTCTCGATGTCGTAATCTATTTCATCGTGGAGTATTGGAATAACAATAACATCTTTATCGTTTAAAAGAGCATTTAAGTTATCTTCAGAGTCGTTAAAATTACCCTTCACTTTTGGATCAAAAAATGTTACCTGTGCACCCCTACTTTTTAACATTTCTTTCAGCATTACTGCAGGACTCTCAGATATATCAGAAGAATTATCCTTCATGGCTATACCTATAAAGCCAATTTTAGATTGTTCTATATTTTTGTTAACCTTCTTTAGCGCACTCTCAATTATAAGAGAAATGTCTTTTGGTCTTCTGTCGTTGACGAAACGGGCTGCGTGGAGTAGTGGCATATCGAGGCCAATTTTATCTGATACATAAAAAATGTATTTAGAGGCAAAAGGTATGCAATGACCACCAACTCCAATCCCGGGGGTTAGGAGTTTTACCCTTTTGTGAGTATTAGCAACTTTTATTACCTCCATTGTATCGACTCCCAAGGCATTTGTAAGCGTTGCAAGTTCATTTACAATAGCAATATTAACATCTCTTGAAGCGTTTTCTATAAGCTTTGAAATTTCAACTACTTCAGGTGAACTTGCTTCTATAACATTAGGGTTTATTACCTCGAGTAATTTTTTTGCTCTTTCGGTTCCTTCTTTACTCAATCCAGCAACTGCAACAGGCATTGTTTGAAATTCCTCAAATGCTTTCCCTTCAGCAATTCTTTCAGAGGAGTAGGCAATATAAAAGTCTTCTCCTTCTTTTAATCCACTTACTCTCTCAAGTATTGGTTTTGCAATGTTTTTGGTTGCTAAAGGGGGGACAGTTGACCTTATCAATATGAGTGAATCTTTCTTCAGGTTCCTGCCAATTGATTCCATTGCGCTTTCAAAAACACTTATATCGACTAAGTCTTTTTCTATAGGAATTCCAACTGTTACGATAATATCTTTTACTTCTCTCAGCCCTTCCTCGTAAGAGTCCGTAGGTTCAAACAACCCTTTCTCTAAATTCTCTTTGAGAATTTCTTCGATATGTTTTCCATTGTATTCTTCATAAACATGCGTCTTCCCTTTTTTGAGAGACTCGATATAATTTTTGTTTATATCAATTCCGTAGACTTTTGTGCCGTGAAGAGCATATGTAAGAGAAAGCGGCAGTCCAACGAAGCCAAGCCCAATAACAGCGATTTTTTCCATCTTATAACCTCCTAAACTATATTTAAACTTCCAAACGGTATTTTATATTAAAAACCTTTTTTTTCAAAGTTTATAACTGATATTGCAAAAATTGATTCAAGATATATAATAAAAAAGACGCGCCCATAGCTCAACTGGATAGAGCAACGGTCTACGGAACCGTCGGTTGCGGGTTCGACTCCTGCTGGGCGCGCCATTTTACTATTTACTTAAGCATTGGCATTTTTATATTGTGCTTTTTAGCTGTTTCTATAGCAATTTCATAGCCTGCATCTGCGTGCCTTACTACACCGCTTGCAGGATCGTTGTGAAGTACCCTTGAAAGTTTTTCGTGTGCTAAGTTAGTTCCGTCAGCTACAATTACGAATCCTGCATGAATTGAGTACCCAATACCTACTCCTCCACCATGATGAACGGAAACCCATGTTGCACCTGATGCAGTATTTAATAAGGCATTTAAAATTGGCCAATCAGCAATTGCATCTGAGCCATCCTTCATTTTTTCTGTCTCTCTGTATGGAGATGCAACTGATCCGGTATCGTGGTGGTCTCTTCCTATTACTATCGGTGCTTTTATTTTTCCCTCTTTTACCAATTTATTAATCTCAAGTCCGAATGCTTCCCTTTCGCCCTGTCCAAGCCAGCAGATCCTTGCAGGTAGACCCTGGAAATGGACTTTTTTATGTGCTAAGTCAATCCACTTTTTTAGGTGTTCATCGTATGGGAAAAGTTTCAATATAACATCGTCTGTAAGATATATGTCTTCAGGGTCACCAGACAAAGCAACCCATCTAAATGGACCCTTTCCCTCAGAGAATAGTGGTCTTATATATTCTGGAACGTATCCTACTATTTCAAAGGCATCTTTTGCTCCGTGATCAAAGGCATTTCTTCTTAGATTATTCCCATATTCAAACACCTTTGCTCCATGCTTTTGCATTTCAACCATAGCATTCACATGTTCAACCATCGAGTCATAAACTTTTGACAAATATTCCTCGGGTTTTTCTTTTCTTAAGATTTTCGCTTCCTCGACACTTAAACCTTTCGGGATATAGCCATTTAATGGGTCATGGGCAGCTGTCTGGTCAGTTAATACATCTGGTATAAAACCTTCCTTAAGCATTCTTGGTAGAACATCTACAATGTTTCCAAGCAGTCCTATTGAAATAGGTTTATTCTTTTCCTTGTATTCTAAAGCAATCCTTACAGCTTCTTCATAACTATCAGTCCATGTGTCAAGATAGCCTGTATTAAGACGTCTGTCGATCATTCTTTTGTCTACTTCAACCGCTATAACGATTCCGTCGTTGAGGGTCACTGCAAGAGGCTGTGCGCCTCCCATTTCTCCCAATCCTGCAGTTACTACAATTTTTCCTCTTAATGAACCGTTAAAGTATTTTTTTGCAACTGCAAAAAATGTCTCGTATGTGCCTTGCAGAATTCCCTGTGTGCCTATATAAATCCAGCTTCCAGCAGTCATCTGTCCATACATTGTGAGTCCTCTTTCCTCAAGTTCTCTAAAATATTCCCAGGTTGCCCACTTAGGTACAAGCATGGAATTTGAGATAAGGACTCTTGGAGCCCATTCATTTGTTTTAAATACTGCTACAGGTTTGCCAGACTGAACAAGCAATGTTTCATCGTTTTCTAACTCTTTAAGAGTTGAAACAATTGCATCGAAACACTCCCAATTTCTAGCTGCTTTGCCTGTTCCACCATAAACAATCAAGTTTGCAGGATCTTTTGCAACCTCAGGATCGAGGTTGTTCATAAGCATCCTCATTGGTGCTTCTGTTTGCCAGCTCTTACAACTTAACTTTGTCCCTCTTGGGGCTCTTACCACTCTTTCCATACCTACCTCCTTAATGCCCATATTCATCAACTCTAATTACTTTTGAAAACTCAGAAATTACAAATGGTAAAAACGCTAAAAGAAGTATATCCATACTTTCCGTAATTGTTGGAACAGTATTCTTGAATATAAATCTTAACTGAGGTATATATATTGTTGCAATGAGAAGAACTATTCCGAAAATAAACGAAAAATTCATAAATTTGTTTGTAAAAATACCAATTCTAAAAAGATAGCCCTCAAAAGATCTTCCTGAATACGCCCTGAGAAGTTCTGCAAGCACAAGCACCATATAGGCAATAGTCCTTGCTTCATTTAAGTTTGAAGTTCTTTTAAGGCTGATTATAAATCCTAATAAAGTTGCAATAGTTATCGCAATACTTTGAGTAAGAATAATTCCATAATGGTATTTAGTAAGTATGGGTTCTTTTTTTCCTCTCGGGGGCCTTTTCATTAGGTGTTCTTCGCCTTTTTCCATTCCTAAAGCAAGTGCAGGGAAACTGTCTGTAACAAGATTTAACCAGAGAAGGTGAAGGGGAAGAAGTGGTGGAGGATAACCTAAAATAAGCGCTACGAACATAACGAGGACTTCTGCAATATTACATGAAAGTAAGTAAACAATAAATTTTCTTATATTTTCAAAGATAGTTCGCCCCTGGAATACTGCACTTACTAATGTTGCAAAGTTATCGTCAAGGAGGACCATATCGGATGCTTCTTTTGCTACTTCTGTTCCCATAAGCCCCATTGAAACTCCAATGTCTGCTTTTTTCAAGGCAGGTGCGTCGTTAACTCCGTCCCCAGTCATTGCAACAACCTCATTCCTTTTTTGAAGAGCATTAACAATTCGTAGTTTATCGAGAGGATTAATCCTTGCAAACACAGTCACATCGCCCACAATATTTGCAAGTTCCTCGTCGCTAATTTTTTCAAGATCTTTACTTGTTAGAACCTCGCCTTCAGGAAAATCAAGCTCTCTTGCAATCGCATAAGCGGTTATAGGGTGGTCACCTGTTATCATTACTGGTTTAATTCCTGCGCTTCGACACTTATCGATTGCGTCTCTAACCTCTTTTCTAAGTGGGTCTTTAAGCAATACAAAACCAAGGAAAGTAAGGTCCATTTCTGAACTTTCTGAAAGTGAGTCTATGGTTTTTTCTGCAAATGCAAGAATTCTTAAGCCTTGTGAGGCATATTGCTCTACAATATTAAGAAGTTCGTTTTTCCTTTCCTCTGTTAATTCTAAATCTTTTGAACCACTTTTTTCAAACTTTGACAACCCAAGTATAATTTCAGCTGCACCCTTTGAGACAACAAGGTATTTATCAAAAAATCTATGAACTGTAGTCATCCTCTTGCTCTCAGAGGTAAAAGGAATTTCTGAAACCCTTTCAAACTTATTTCTTGTCTCTTTAATTTCCTCGTCTTCAAGAAAATCAATTAAAGCTATTTCTGTAGGATCTCCTCTATCTTTATCGGCGTCGTTACAAAGTATCATTACTCTTTTTAATCTTTCGCTTAGATTTAGTTCGTGTTTTATGTGTCCATCCTCAAAAATTCCAACAATACGCATTTTGTTTTGAGTAAGCGTCCCTGTCTTATCGGTGCAAATGTAAGTTACTGCACCTAAAGTTTCGACTGCTGGGAGGTTTCTTACTACTGCATTTCTTTTTGCCATTTCCCAAACGCCAATTGCAAGAACTATAGTAACAACAGCAGGCAGTCCTTCGGGGATTGCAGCAACAGCAAGAGATACACTTGTAAGAAGCATGTCAAGGATTTTACCACCTCTAAGTAAACCAATGCCGAATATTATCACAGAAACAGCAAGGAAAATAATACCTAAAAGTTTACCTATGTTATCAAGTTGCACCTCGAGAGGTGTTTTCTCTTTTTTAGTTTCTTTTATTTTTTCCGCTATTTTCCCTAACTGTGTGTTTATTCCAGTTGCCGTTACAAGTACCTTTGCTTTTCCTTTTACAACAACAGTACCCATATAAACTTTGCAATCCTCGGTTGGATTTGAGTAACAGGCATTTTTCTTAACTGCAATTGATTCACCTGTTAGCATGGACTCGTCTACAAACAAACTAACTTCTTTAACAACAATTCCATCAGCTTGAATTTTGTCTCCTGCCTCCAAAAGCAAAATATCGGAAGGCACAATCATAGAGGAAGGAATTTTAACGATACGGCCGTCTCTTAAGACTGTACTAACCGGGCTTGCAAGTTTTTTTACTTTTTCGAGTGCATTCTCGGCTCTTTGTTCCTGAACTACACCGAGAATAGCGTTAAGGATAACAATTGCAAGAATGACCGAAGTATCAATATATTCACCAAATGCAGCGGAGACTATGCTTGCAAAAATAAGAATAATGATGAGAAAGTTCTTAAACTGACTAATAAATTTTTGGAATATCGACTCTTTTTTGCCTTCGGGAAGCTCATTTCTTCCGAACTTCTTTAATCTTTCTTCTGCTTCTTCAGTTGTAAGTCCATGCTCGATAAGTTCTTTTGGAATCTTTTCTAAATTTTCCATTTATGCCTCCTATTACCCACCACCGTCTGGAGGGAAGAAATCAATCATTCCGCCATCCTTAAGAGTTAAACTTACCAAATCAAAATCCTCGAATTGTGTGTCAGTGCCAAGAAGTGTTTCGATATTCCTTCCATTTACAAGGATAATAATTCTTCCGAATTTAATATCGCTTTCGAGGTTTGGAAATTTTTCTTTTAGTTGTTCAATTAATTCTTTTACATTGTCTGCTTTTAAATGCATTCTTTCAATGCCTAACTTTTCTCTTAAATCACCATGCAAGAAAATAGTTACTCTTGCCATTATTTACGCCTCCTATTTTGATAAAGGCTGTGCGTCTGCGGTTGACATACAGTTACAAACTGTACTTGCTTACAAGGCTCCGGCAAGAGTTACTCAAGCCAGGTTTCAGACCCTCTTACCGCTGCTTCCTTCCGGAGCTCACGGGGTTCAAGGGTTGAAACTGCTTGAGGTCCTGCCTTCATTGCCCTTTCAGCAAGCCCTGGTTTACAACTGTATGCCTTCCAACAGATTGTCAGCCCCTGTGTAGCGGGTTCAGGGTTACAGGGCACCGCTATCTCCCCGCTTTAGCACAGCCTAAGTATATTATAGGAGTTTTACGGTAATTTTAAAAGATTAATTGAAATAATTGTTGGTTGGTTTTGAGATATGGTTACTTCAGTTTCGTAAGGAAGATAACCATCTAATTCTAAATGAATTTTATGTCTTCCCTCCGTTATAGATGTACTTTCATAAGGAGTAAATCCTACTTCCATACCGTCTATAAATACCTTTGCATTAGAAGGATTACTTGATATCGAAATGTAATACTTTGCTTTTGTTAAAACAATATCTCTCTTTATTGTATTACCCTTTTTTACTTCTATTTGCTCTTGGTAAGGTTCATATTGCGGTACGGTTACTCTTAAATTATATGTGCCTTCCGCAATATCCTTTAAATCAAGCGGAGTTTTTCCAACTTCAGCATCATTTAAGTAGACTGTTGCATTGGAAGGAATCGAATTTATAATAACTTCCGTCGTTATTGGTTCAAGTTTTGCATTTATAGTTAACATATTGTTAGTTTCAGATGATACTGTCTGTTTCCAATCCTTGAAATTTACAAGTTTCAGTTCTATTAAGTGAGTTGTTCCTGTAACTAGGTCGGTAATAATTATAGGAGTTTTGCCTTTCTGTATTCCATCAATATAAACATCTGCACCTTGTGGATCTGAATCTATACTAACCGAAAAAACTGAATGTTCAAGAATAGGATTTATGAAAACTTTAGAGTTCGAACTATTTAAAGATACTTCTTCGTTGTAATCTTTATAACCCTGAAGTTTGACGGTTACTTGATATTTCCCAAAAGGTAGGGATTTAATAACTAATGGTGTTTCACCTTTTAGCTCACCGTTTAAATATACCGATGCCTTTTGAGGAAAAGAATTAACTGAAATCGTACCCGAATTTTCTGAGGTAGATTTAATCGCAAAAAATATTAGAACAAACACAACAAGCAAAAAAATCGCAATAATGATTTTCTTCATTTCAATAACTCCATAACCTTATTAAGAACAATCTGTTCTATCTCTCCTATGCTTTTACTTCCATCAACAGTAAAAAATCTTTCGTTATTGTAAGCCATTTCAAGATATCCGAATCTTACCTTCTTAAGAAAATCCGTCCCAAGTTTCTCGATGCGGTCTTTATCTTTAATTCTCAAGAAACTTGTATTCTCATCTATATCTACAAGAATTGTTAGGTGTGGAATGTATCCATCAAGAATAAAGTCATGGACATATTTTATAAATTCAAGCGATACTCCCCTTCCATAGCCTTGATAAGCAACGGAACTGTCATGGTATCTATCGGATATTACTACAAAGCCCTTTTCAAGGCTTGGTTTAATTATTTCTTTTACATGTGTTTTTCTGTCTGAAGCAAAAAGCAAGAATTCTGATACTGGGTCCATTTCAACAGTTAAAAGAATATTTCTTATGTAGGAACCGAACTCTGTTCCCCCGGGTTCCTTGGTTAGTACTACATTGAAACCAAGTTTAGTCAAATTCTCCGCAAGCAGTTTTGCTTGAGTTGATTTTCCAGAACCGTCAATGCCCTCAAATGTAATTAACATTACCTTCTCCTCGGGTAAATTATGAGTCGCATATGTGGCTTTAAACCTACAAGTTCTGTAACAAGTCCATATTTTTCAATTAGATCAGCTTTTTCCTGTAAATCTTGCTCGTCGCCTTCAATCTCTTTAGGTACCCCTTTTTCTAAAACTTCTCCAATGATATTTTCAACCTCTTCAAAGTCTATTGCTTTCTTCGGTTTTCCCTTGTTTTTGAGTTCTTTTATAAACTCTTTTATACCATTTAGCGATGTTTTCTCTAAAACTTTTATTGGTATAGAAAGGTTAGAGGCGTACTCAAGCACTTCTTTTTTCTTTTCAAGTGCCTTTTTATCGCATAATACAAGATTTGCTTGCTCTATGTTTTTTACTATTCTTCCTTTAACTCTTACAGAATGCAAAGCCCTTTCTATATAACTTGCGTTTATCCCCAAAGCAAAGACCCTAAATTCACGGTCTTCGTTTTTTAAAGTCACATTTTCTTGTTCTCTGATGCTCAATTTTTCTTGTGTGATATTTTCCTTAATACTTTCCCCGGATTTTCTAATCTCTGGAAACACCGGGAATCCTCGCAAAAGTGCATCTACTGTCTCAGCCACATCGTGGTAAATTGCAAAAACTCCTCTTTCTCGAATCTCTATTAGTGTGTCAAATGTTGGAGGTGATTTTCTCTCAAGCACTGTCTTTTGTGTTCCCCTTCTCGCTGCCTCTTCATCGCTTAGGGTTACTGATGTTATTCCGCCTATGAGGTCCTGAAGAGTCGGATTTACAAGAAGATTCTCAATACTTGTTCCATGAGCAGTTGCAATAAGTCTAACACCTCTTTCTGCAATAGTTCTGCATGCCCTTGCCTCTTCTGCACGCCCAATTTCATCTATAATAATAACTTCAGGGAAGTGGTTTTCAACTGCTTCTATCATTACTTCTTCTTGAGCAACCCCAAAAGGCACCTGCATTCGCCTTGCATTACCTATGCCAGGATGAGGAATATCACCATCTCCTCCAATTTCATTTGAAGTGTCAATTACAATGACTCTTTTTCCCATTTCTGTGCTTAGTACTCTTGCGGCTTCTCTAAGGAGAGTTGTTTTTCCAACACCTGGTTTCCCAAGAAGCAGCAAATTTCTGTCACTAACTATTATGTCTTTTAAAACTTCAGTAGTTCCGTAAATAGCACGGCCAACTCTACAAGTAAGGCCGATTACCTCTCCTCTTCTATTAAATACACCAGAAATCCTGTGCAAAGTTTTCTCTATGCCCGCCCTGTGATCTCTGTCGAATACTCCTATTTTCTTGAGTGTTTCGTTTATTTCCTCTCTTGTAACTGGATTATCGCTTAGATATATAGTTCTGTTCGTAAATCTTGCCTCGGGTTTTCTTCCAAGATCAAGCACTACTTCAATTAAGTTATCAAAATCTCCTATAGTTTCAAGTTTTTCTCTTATCTCTCGAGGAAGGATTTCTAAGAATGCTCTCTTCTCAAACTCGGTTTGTTCGTCTCTCATTCATCCTCCAGAAGAACTCTTCAATGTGTTTCCTAATCTCCTCTATATCGCCAAAAAGGCTATAAATTTCATATTTATCTGTATCGATAGTTAATACAGGAGAAATACTAAAATTAGAAATCCATTCTTCATATTTATCATTAAGTTTTTTTAGATAGCTTTTCTTTATTGTTTTTTCATAACCTCTTCCTCGAATTTTTATTCTTTCCATAAGTGTATCAACTGATGTTCTCAAATATATTATAAAATTTGGCGGGGTTATTATCTCGAGGTAATGTTCGTAAATTTTCCTGTAAATCTTATATTCGGCATCGCTAAGAAGAATCTTCGCAAAAATTTCGGCATCTTCATAAATTGTCCTATCAAGAATAATATTTGAGGAAGTCCTCTCTATTTTTAACTGAAGATTTGCCCTCTCAGTGAGAAAGAATAATTGCGAATGAAAAGCCCATCTTTCAGGATCCTTGTAAAATTTTTTAATAAAAGGATTTTTTGCTTCTGGTTCTTCGAGAATATCAAACCCCCATTTTTCGCTTAAATATTTAGATAATGTAGATTTTCCTGAGCCGATATTACCTGCTATTGCAACAATAAACTTTGGCCTCATCTTAAAATTTGCCTTATAATCCAGAAAGGATAATGCATATTCTGTAATAATTTAAGATTAAACTCACTTGTCTTTAGTCTTTTTTCTTTTCTAAGGTCATTAATTGCATTTAATCCCTGCATAGCAAGAAAGCTCCGTCCAAAATCGTAAACAAATTCCTCCTTAAACTTATCTTTATCAATTAATATTTTATCTTCATTTATAAAATTTTCAACTAAAATGGAATCCCAGTTTCTAAAGTAAATTTCGTTCTGTATGTAAGACTTTAATGCTGTTTTGTATTCACAATAATAGTATATGAGTTCAAAAGGCTTGTCTAATTGAAATTTTATATCGTCAAAATATGTTCTTCTAAGATAAACAGGGTAACCAAGATAAAGGATGTTGTTCAAAAAATACTTTTTCTTACTCTTTGACCCCTGCCTATAGAAATTGATAAATGGCGTTCCAAAGAATATATCGGAAATTGTTTTGTATTTTAACTTGAATGGGTTATCTTCTTTCTTGATTATCAAGAATATGTTCTTTTTATTGTCAAATTCTCCGCTTGAAATAGCATAACCCATGATATTTGAAAGAAGATCAGGAAAATCGCTTTCATCCAAAAATACCCGTTTATCAAAAGTTATCTCAACAACTGGCAAGTACTTTTTTACAGTATTCTCTACTGATGATATAAGACTTAAAGCAGTTGACTCATCAAATTGCTCCGTTTTATAGAGATTTTCTCTTAGTGTTTCTTGAAAACTACTTGAAATTTTTATTTCTCTTGCTTTCCTTATAAGATTTTCAGAAAGCGTTTTTAAATTATCTTCCAAAAGTCTTTTTAAATCAACAAAATTATTATCAAGGTTGTTAAAATCTATGTAACCTTTTGTTTTTATTTCGGTACCTGTTTTAATTGACTTAACTATCCTTCTTAATTCATTTAACGATTCTAAAGCATTTGTCTTCTCAATTTTTAAGTTCTCTTTTTTGTCGGTATCGCTTTTTGTAAGCAAATAAGATGCAAATTGATTAATAAACGCTTCGAGATAATCAATTTCCTTCATTACTGCTTTTCTTTCGATTTCAGTTATTTCATTTACATATGTTCTTACATAGTCATTAATTGAGTTTAATGTGCTTAGTCTTTCTGTAAAATTTCTGCTTCTAACGCTCATAGGTTTTGATTGTGTAAGTGCAACAGAAACAATCCCTATAAAAGCATCATATACAAAAAACTGAGCACTTCCATAAATTCCAGAATTAATAAAATCAAGGGTATTTTCGGCAATTTTTCTAAAAGTTTTTATATCGAAGGATCTTTCTCTTTTGTTTTTCTCTTCGGTAAGTTTTAATGCCTGGATAACTTCGTTAATTAAGTTTTCTAAGTTTTTAAGATTTGCTCTATCGTATGTTGAGAGTTTGTAGTCATAACGATGTATTCCTCTCAATGTTGCAAACGATGAGAAGTAGTAATAATACTCGTCAAAGAAGGTTTCAATTAGTGTATCTAAGTCAGAATCATTTTTCATCTAAACTCACCTTCGTATTTTCAAGGTCAATTTTAAGTGATGCTTCCTCTAATATTTGGTTGCTTTCGGTTTCGAGGAGTAATTCCGAAGGGATACCTGAAGAAGAAATAATCAAAGTCAATTTATTATTAGAATTATTACTCAAGAATTGGATATTGTTTGGAGTACTAAATTTAACACTTCCATCGACACTATTAAGGAATTCGTCTATAACATCGCTTAAAGGTATAAGTATCAGGTTATTTGCAATATAATCTTCAGGGTTTTCTACTGCCTGAACTTCTCCTCCATTTATTCTCGTATAAACTTTGTCAGAGATTACAAAGATTTCGTTACTAGAAACTTTTCCATTTTCTTCTGTCTCTGTTTTTGTGTATTTATTTTTACCATCGATAACTTGAACGAACTTATATGAATAGTTCTGTCTCTTTGTCGTTAATTCGTACCTGTAGTTCGAAATGCCATTCGCCCAGTTAGTTACTTGTGACTTTATATACTGAGCATCCGCTTCGCTTAAGCCAACTTTGAGTAGCCTGTATAGAGGGCTAAAATGCGTCTTTAACTTTGTCGTCTCATATCCGATACGCTCAAGCGTTAAGAAAGGACTAAATGAAAAGTCCAAAAATTTTGCTATACCCTCCTCGTTTGTTAAAAAGTTGTTTACTTTTACACCAGAAATAGCAACATTAAGATTTTCATCAAAAACCTGCACCTCAGTAACATTAAATATTAGCAAAAACAAAACAACAATCGCAAAAACAGTTATTAAAGATCTCTTCATGTCAAAAGTTCTTGTATACTCACGTTTCTGTATATCTCTGGAATATCAGTTCCCAAGAATGTTCCGTACCAGAAGCGCATCAATTTCTTGTAGGGGTTATCAACTTCTATATTGTTAATTTCCTCGTTTATGAGTTCACGCCTTAAAGTGTTTGAAACATATTGCTCTTTTTTGTTTTTCAAGCAATCTTCCTTAATCTTATTATAGTTTTCGGCAAAGTACTTTTCTTTCTCATTTTCATTTTTTACATAGGCATTCCAGAAATCATTATAAAAACTCTTTACTTCCTCATCTGTTACTGTAATATTACTTGTAAGTTTTTCTTTTTCTTTGTCTGCCATAATCTTATTAAGAGCAATTTCTCTCAAGGCCGATTCTTTGACACCGATAGTTTTAAGAAAATCCTTAAGTGCAAGATCTTTGTCGTTAAAACCACTAGAAACATCGTTTTTTAAATTAGAAATATATGCTTCAATCTCGCTTTCGGTGACTTGCAAATTATCTTGTCTTGCTTTATTTGAGAGAATTGCATCTGAAATTGCATTTACATAAGCAAGTTGAAGGACGTTTCTCGAGGCGGCAAGGGTTTTTGGATCGTTTGATTGAAGATCTGGGAGAGGGGCATTAAGTGTCTTAGAAGCAAGATAAACTTGATAATTTATCTCATCATAGGTTATTTTGCTATCTCCTACTGTTAAGAACACTTCTTTCCATGGGAGGAAAACGGATGCAAAAACAGCAGCTAATAAAAGAACTACTGCAAGAACAATTCCTATTCCAATAAATATTTGTTTTCTTATGCTAAATTTTCTTGCTTTTCTAATTTTTACAACCTTCTTCTTTTCCATGGTTAGCTTCCCGACGATGGATTTACAGGTTCGAGTGGCTGTGTAGAAGTATTGTTCTGGTTTTGCTGATTGGTATTATTTGCAGGCTTTGATATATTGCTGATCCAGTTGTTGAAGTTGTTGAATGGTGTTGCAATATATTTCCTAAAGAAGTTTGCAAGAATTCTTCCAGGGTTCGTCGTTCGAACATGGTATGTCTTTTTCAGTTCTTCAATGAATTGCTTCTTAATTTCTTCTTTTTTATTATTAATAAGTTCTTCTTTAACCTTGTTATAAATGTCCTTGTCGTCTAAAGTTGCTTTCTTTGCAGGTTTTTTATCAATTAATTGAGCAACCACATAGGAGTTCCCAACTAAAATAGGATCAGTAATTCCACCCTTATTCAATTTTACAACCTCATCAAAAATTTCTGGCTTTTCATCTCTTGAGAAAAATCCAGTTTCGCCATTGTTTTTCTTGGTCGTCTCATCTTGAGAAAACCTTTTAACAGCATCAATAAAACTCATTCCGTTCTTTGTTTGGATAGAGATGCTTCTTGCCGATGTGAATGCATTTTCCTTTGATTTAGCGTCTTTTGGATCGAAATTAAACTGAACAATTCTTACATTTACTTTTTCTGGCTCATCATAAGTTTCTGCAACAGTTTTCTTTCCTAAAATATGAATTATGTGGAAACCGTATTGAGTTTTTACCGGTCCTATAATATCTCCAACATTAACCTTTGTATCAAAAACTGCGTCTTCGAATTCTTTTACCATCTGTCCCTTTGGGAAATATCCGAGATTTTCGTATTTTAATACTTCCTTACCCTTGTTCTTCTCGTTTACCTCTTTTACTTTTGCCTGTGCGTATGTAGCAAAATTGAAGTTCTTATCTTGCGACTTCTTTTCGTTGATTTCTTTATAGATTTCTTCTGCTAATTTTTTTGCATTGTTTACTTCCGAACTGCTTGGATTTCCGGGAAGAAGAACAAGTAGGTGCTCTGCAGAAATTTCTTTAACTGAGTTAAAGTATTGCTTAACTTCTTCGTCTGTAACTTTAATATCTTTATATTTTTCATCAAGCGCTGCCTGCGCAAGTAGTGGTCTTTCAACATAAGGGCCATAAACTTTCTCAAGATACTGCTTATATGCATCGAGCGAGCCATATTGACCATTTACAAGGTCTAAGAAAGTTTTTTCTCCGTTGTTTTTCTTGCCTTGTTCTATTGTTTGGTCTATTTGATCTTGCAAATTCTTTTTATACTGTGCCTCGTCGTACTTTAAATTGTGATCTTTTGCGTATTGTACAAGAAGAGATTCTTCAATTAAATTCTGAAGTATGTTTTGCTTCAATTGTTCTTCCTGTTGCGCAGTTAAAGTCATTCCAAACTGGCTATAAAGATTTCTATAATAATCAAGCTGATTGTTTACTTGATCTATGGTTATAGTTTCTCTACCAACTTTCGCAGCAACATTTCTCTCTGCATATCCCCATACTGCAGAGGCACTTACTAAAACGAGTACTGCTATAAGGATTGAAACAAGGACTTTAACCCAAACAGGGGTATTCCTTTCTTTCTCAATTCTGGGAAGTTTCCCTTCTCGTCTTAATTTTCTAATTTTGCTCTGTCTACCCATTTATATTCACCTCTCATTTTTTAAAATTCCAATCATTTGTATTATACTTATTTTCGTATAATTCATATGCTATATCGAACTCTTCTTTTGTTAACTCGCTTTCTATAATTTCATCCTGTAATACCTCTTCCATTCCCTTTTTTAAAGCAGTTTTTATGTCGTTAAAAGTTACTTCTCTCTTTAATTCGTCGGACAGTGAAGAAATTTTTCTTTTACCAATTTCAACGAGTCTCTTTCTTGTGTCTTCTTCTAACTTAAAGCACTTAAAGATTGCCTCAATATCTACAGAATATAGAATTGAACCGTGTTGCAAAAGTCCTAACTTATTGCGCATCTGGGCAGAACCAACAACCTTTTTGCCGTTCATCAAAATATCCGAAAATGTTGGAGATGCAAAACAAGATGGACTTGAAACTTCTCTATCTTCACTCTGTGAAAAATACGCATTGCCTCCAAGAATTTCAATTGCCTTTATTATGCCTCTTGAAAGAAAATGGAAGGAATCAAGAAGATTCATCTCAAGAATTTTATTCGGGTAAGCAATTGTTATACTATAAGTTAATTCCCTGTCATGAAGGACTGCCCTTCCACCTGTGGGGCGTCTTACAAAATCATACCCCATTTTTTTGAGATTGTCAAAATCAACTTCTTTCTGTGCACTTTGGAAGAACCCGATAGAAAGTGTAGGAGGGACAAATTTATACACCCTCAAGACAGGCGGAGTGTTGTATTTTGCCTGTGCAACAAGTAATGCCTCATCTATTGCCATATTCATGGCACCATTGTTACCATTCGTGTCTATAAATCTATACATGCCTTAAAATTTTATCAGAATTTATGAATTTAAGCAAGATGAAGCAAAATTTGAAAAATGCTGCTTTTAGATTAAAATAAATATACAATATTAAATTGGAGGTTAAGATGGAAATAAAAAGAGTGATTATTTTGGTGCTTGATAGCGTAGGAGCAGGTGAAGCAGAAGATGCAATTGAGTATGGGGATTGGGGTGCTAATACTTTATTGCATACTCTTCAATACAATCCGGATATAAAACTACCCAATCTTGAAAAATTAGGATTAAGGGGTGTAGTCTTTAATGAAAGTGGAGACTATATTGGATCTTACGGAAGGCTTAAAGAAAACTCAAAGGGTAAAGACTCAATAAGTGGTCACTGGGAGATGGCTGGCGTAATTCTAAAGAAAGCATTTCCAACCTACCCAAACGGCTTTCCGAAGGAAGTAATAGAAAAATTTGAAAAATTGACTGGCAAAAAGGCTTTAGGAAATAAACCTGCCTCAGGAACCGAAATTATTAAAGAGTTATATGAAGAGCATAAAAGAACTGGGAACCCTATAGTTTATACTTCTGCAGATTCTGTCTTCCAAATTGCTGCACATAAAGATGTTATACCGCTCGAAGAACTCTACAGAATGTGTGAAATTGCAAGAAATGAAGTTTGTATTGGAGAGCACGAAGTTGCAAGAGTTATTGCAAGACCTTTTATCGGATCACCTGAAACTGGTTTTATAAGAACAGCAGAAAGAAGAGATTACGCAGTAAAGCCTCCTCAAAAAACAGTTCTCGATCTTCTTAAAGAAAAGGGATTGAATGTAGTTGGTATAGGTAAAATTCATGATCTTTTTGCAGGAGTGGGATTAACAGAAAGCATTCACACGGAAAACAATTTAGACGGTTTAGAAAAAACTATTGAAGAAGTATCTAAAGATTACGAAGGCCTTATTTTCACTAACCTTGTAGAATTCGATGCAAACTGGGGACATAGAAGAGATTACAAAGCATATGGTAAAGGTCTTAAGGATGTCGATGATAGATTGCCTATAATACTTGAGAAGATGAAGCCATACGATATGCTTATTATTACTGCAGACCACGGTTGTGATCCAACATTTAAAGCACATACAGATCATACAAGGGAATTTACTCCTCTTATCGTTTATGGTTCTCATGTAAAGCCAAATGTAAACCTTGGATTAAGGGGAAGTATTTCTGATATTTCCGCAACAATCTCAGAGATTTTCAATGTTGAAAGGATAAATGGAACAAGTTTTTTAAACCTTGTTTATAGATGAGCATTGAAAAGTTGAAAAAGCTTCTTTTCCTTGAAGCGAAAAGAGGTTATAAAAATGACTCTGTTATTGGTGGTTTTAGTAAATTTGTTATAGATTATATAGCTAAAACTATTGACTCAAGAAAAGAAGAGCTTACCGCCATCTTCATAGACTACTCGGAAATACCTGAAGAAGAAAGGAAAAGAAGAATTGAAAAAGCTTTGAAAATTTTAGGATCAATAGAAGAAAGCGATACTAATTTTACTAATGATTCCCAAAGTAAGCTCTCGGATTTAAGCGTCGAAGAAAGCGTAAAATTATCAGATTTATTCACGCCTGTTCAATTTGTTAAGGGCGTTGGACCAGAACTCGCAAAGAAGTTTAAAAAGCTTGGTATTATTACTGCTTATGACTTTTTGTTTCACTTTCCAAGAGCTTACCTTGATTTGCGAAATGTTAAAAAGATCTTTTCGTTAAAAAATGGAGAAACGGTACTTCTTAAGATTAAAGTTGTTTCAGTTCAAGAAAGAAAAGGAAAACTTTCTATCGTATCTATTTTAGGAACAGATGGAACAGGTTATATAACAGCCACATGGTTTAATCAGCCATACCTTAAGAACATTTTTAAAGAGGGTATGGAGGTTTTTTTATTTGGAAAAGTACAATTTGCGTACGGAAAATGGGAGATGCCATCACCAGAATATGAAATTTCACAAGAGAGGAAGGAATTGGTACACACTTTGCGCATAATTCCATTATATCCACTCACTGAAGGCTTGACTCAGAAAGTTTTTCGAAACAAAGCCTCAAGTTTCGTAGAAAACACAGGTAAGAGAATATTTGATTATATAGACACTGAAATTTTAAAAAGGAGAAACTTAGTGCCCTTAAATTATGCATTGTCAAATATACACTTTCCAGAGAATTTTGAAGCACTTAAAAATGCGAAGGATCGGCTTATCTTTAATGAACTATTTGAGTTACAGTATATTTTAAGCAAAAGGAAAGCTGCAATTGAAAAAAGTGAAGGTTTTGTTTTTGAAGTAAAAGATGAATATCTAAAAGAATTTACGAGTCTTATTCCTTTTGAACTTACGAACGACCAGAAGAAAGTTATCTCTGAAATAATTAATGATCTCAAGTCAGGTCATCCGATGAATCGTCTATTGCACGGCGATGTAGGTTCTGGTAAAACGGTTGTTGCGCTTTTTTCTATGTTTATAGCGTATAAAAATGGTTTTCAATCAGCAATGATGAGTCCAACAGAAATACTTGCGGAACAAACTTTTAACACAGCCTCAAACATATTTTCAAAAACTCAGATTAAATTAGCACTACTTACTTCAAGCACTAAGGCAGCAGATAGAAGAAAAATCCTTGAAGACCTAAAAAACGGAGCAATTAATATGATCTTTGGAACTCATGCCCTTATAGAGGAAAGTGTTGTTTTTAAAAAACTCGGGCTCGTGGTTGTCGATGAACAGCACCGCTTCGGAGTGCTTCAAAGAGGTTCTCTAAAGGGCAAGGCAGTTATTCCTCATACACTCGTAATGAGTGCAACGCCAATCCCCAGGACGCTTGCACTTACTCTTTACGGAGATCTTGATGTAAGTGAGATTAGAGAAATGCCCAAAGGACGCATACCTGTAATTACAAAGGTTTTTTATAACGAAGAAGACCTTGCATATAAACTTGTAAGAGAAGAACTGGACAAAGGAAATAAGGCGTATGTTGTTTGTCCTTTGATTGAAGACTCTGAAAATTTCGACGCCCAGTCAGTAGAAAAGCTGTACGAAAAACTTTCTAAAACCTATCTAAAAGGGTATAAAATTGCGAAATTACATGGTGCAATGTCTTTCAAAGAGAAAGCTAATGTAATGGAGAGTTTTCGTACTGGAAGAGTTCAAGTTTTGGTTTCGACTACAGTAGTGGAAGTAGGAGTAGATGTTAAAGATGCAACTGTTATTGTTATTGAGGACGCCGATCGGTTTGGTCTTGCTACACTTCACCAGTTAAGGGGAAGAGTAGGAAGGAGCAACTTACAGTCTTATTGTTTACTTATAACTCGTAATCCCTCTAAAGAGGCAATTGAAAGATTGAGTGTGCTTGAAAAAACTAATAATGGCTTTGAGGTTGCTGAATTTGACTTGAAATTAAGAGGACCAGGAGAGCTTCTCGGAACAAAGCAATCAGGATTGCCTGATTTAAAACTTACCACGCTTTTAGGCGAAAGCGATGCAAGGATACTTGAAATAGCAAGGGCTGAAGCAATGAACCTTATAAATGGGAAAATAGATTACGACCCCGAAAGACTTAAAGAGTTTAATAGATTGCTTGCGATAAAATATAAGGAAAAGATTCCTTTAATTGAGGTTGCATGATGAGAATTGTTGCGGGGGAGTTTAAAGGACAAGAAATAATTTCACCGTCGAAAGATATCGAACTTAGACCAACAAGTGACAGAGTTAGAGAAGCTATTTTTGATGTTATACGGTTTGATATTCAGGGTAAAGTTTTTGTTGATCTGTTTGCAGGTTCTGGAGCGGTTGGAATCGAAGCGCTAAGTGAAGGGGCTTTTTTTGTTTATTTCGTTGAAAAAAATCCAAAGGCTTGCAGTATAATTAAGAAAAATATTCTACGCTTTAATTTACAAGATAGGTCAAGGGTTTACATGCAGGATGTTTTTAGGTTTATCGCTTCTCCCAAAGTTGAGAGAGATGTTGATTTCGTATTTCTCGATCCACCATATAAGACACACTTTGCAACAGAGACACTTGAAGCATTAAAAAATTCGCTACTTCTAAAAAAGAATGTTGTTATAATTGCGGAACACTCAGAAGAAGAAAAATTGGGCGATACTTTTGAAGGCAATTTTGTTCTTAAAAAATTTAAAGAAAAAAGGTATGGCAAAATAATTGTTTCTTATTATGTAGTAGAATAATGCCTTAAAATGTAGGTTTAAAAATAATGTGTATCAATAATATGATGCTATAGATAAATAGTCCAGTGAAGAATGGCAAAAGAGAAGAGTTAAGTGGCATTTCATTTTTACCTGTATCGCTGTTTGTTAATAAATTCAACGCTCTAAAATAAATATACGATATGTAAACCTTTTCTCCAAGGTTTCCTAAAGATAGAATAGCGCTTATAATTACAAATATGCTTCCTTCTAAAAAATAGATATTCAACAATCTTACTAATTGAAATTTACCAAGTATAAGTAATACCAAAAATGTAATAGAAGTTACAATAACTGCAACTAAAAAGCTTGAAAGCAAGAACTTTAATATTTGTTTAATCATCAAATTTTATTATAATAGGTTGTTAATTTTTTGCAAGGAAATATCAAATGAGAGAAATATTTTTAAAAAAAGAAAGCCTTAGCAATGCAATAAAGATATTTATAGACAACCTTAAAAAGAGAGAAGTTTATAGAAACCTTAAAGAGGAAGAAATTTCTGTTTATGATAGCCTCGGTAGAATAACTTCAAGACCTGTTGTAGCAAAAATTTCAAATCCGTTTTTTAACGCTTCGGCTGTTGACGGTTTTGCACTAAAATCAAAATTGACTACATATGCAACGATTAATAATCCTAAGATTTTCGAAATAGGAAAAGACGCAATTCCCGTAAACACGGGTGATCCTATAAAATTTCCTTTTGATTGTGTTGTAATGATAGAAGATGTTGAGGTCAATGGTGATACTTTAAAAGTTTTTTCTCCGCTTCATCTTTACGAGAATGTCCGAGTGATTGGAGAAGATTTCGCAAAAGGAGAGATAATTGTTCCCGTTTATGAAAGAATAACACCCGCTCATATTGGCGTTTTAATCTCATCTTACAATGAGAAGATTTTTGTATTTGAAAAGCCAAAAGTATTTGTAATTCCAACTGGCGAAGAAGTAAAGAGATTAGGAGAAACTTTAAATATTGGTGATGTTATCGATTCAAATTCTTATATGATTTCTTCAATATTGGAAGAGTACGGCGCTTACGTAAAAATTTCAGATAAGGTGCTCCCAAACGATTTTCAAATCCTAAGGAATGTAATTAGTGATGCTTCTAAAGATTACCACATTATTGTTGTAATTGGTGGATCTGCGAAGGGGAGTAAAGATCTTATAACCAAGGTGTTTGAGAGTTTTGCTCCAGTTCTTTTCCATGGTCTTACAATCCAGCCAGGAAAGCCCTTAGTTATTGGATTTAACGGAAATGTTCCTCTCATTGGGCTTCCAGGCTTCCCGGTATCTTCTTTTATTGATGCAAAAATTTTCTTGAAAGTTGCAATCGAATCTTTCACTGGTGTTTCTCTTGAGCAGCCAAAGGAAATTAACGCAACTTTAAAGAGGGATATTCCATCTTCACTTGGCGTAGAAGAGTTTATTCGTGTGAAGGTTACAAAAATTGGAGATGAGATTGTTTGTGTACCTTTAAAGAGAGGAGCTGCAAACCTAACCTCTGTTGCAAATGCGGACGGTATTTTTAGAATTAAAGAGGAAGAAGAGGGCATTGAGGCTAATACACAAATAAAAGTTGATTTGTTGAGGAGCCCTGATTATGTTTTAGAACAATTGTTGTTTATTGGAAGTAATGATCCTCTCCTCGAATTTCTTTTAAATAGCATTCGCAAGCGAAATCCTGAGTTTAAATTTGGAATTATAAATGTTGGAAGTTTAGGAGGACTTTTATCTTTTGATAGAGGAGAAACAATCATCACCTCAATTCACCTTTTTGATGGGGAAACTCGAACATACAACACACCATTTTTAAAAAAATATTTGAAAGATGGCACTTATGTTCGCTTTCATTTAGTTAACAGGAATCAAGGTATCATATTAAAGAAAGGAAATCCAAAAAATATCAATTCATTAAAGGATCTTGAAAGAGAAGATGTAAAGTTTGTTAACAGGCAAAAAGGCTCTGGAACAAGAGTGTTTTTTGACTATCTTATTGATATTAATGGCATCGATAGGCGCAAGATAAACGGATATGACCTTGAAGAAACAACTCACTTAGGTGTTGCAAATGCTATTAACGAAGGCATAGCAGATTGTGGTATTGGAATTGAATATGTAGCAAGATTGTTTGACCTTGATTTTATAACATTAGGAGAAGAGGAATATGAACTTATTATAAGAAGGGATTATTTCAAAAGTGAAATGATACAGATGATTTTAAATGAAGTTAAAAATGAAAACCTTGAAGATATTTTGAATGATTTTCCAGGTTACAAGTTGATAGGTTTGGCGAAGGAGGATTTACCATGAGAAAGAAATTAAATCCTAATGTAATTATCCTGGGACTTGCAAGTTTCTTTACTGACATTTCTACAGAAATGATTACAAAAGTGCTTCCATTGTTCCTTGAGTCCATAGGAGCAGGTGGGGCTTTCATTGGAGTTATAGAGGGGCTTGCAGAGACAATTGCTTCCCTTCTTAAGGTATTTTCCGGATATATTTCCGATAAGTTACGAAATAGGAAGTGGTTAACCATATTTGGTTATGCAGAATCAACTCTTGCAAAGGCTTTGCTTCTTTTTGTGAATAGCCCAGTGGGAGTTCTTATAGTTAGGGCTTTAGAGCGAATAGGAAAGGGAATAAGAACTGCGCCAAGAGATGCACTTATTGCATCTTATACTGATGATACAAACAGGGGCTTTTATTTTGGTTTTCATAGGGCACTTGATACATTTGGCGCTGCAGCGGGACCGCTTTTGGGTTTCTGGGTTTTAGAAAAATTTGGGAAAACAAATTATAGAGAAATATTCAAAATTGCGTTAATTCCTGCGGTAATTGCTGTTATAATTCTTTTCTTTGTCCAGGAAAAAAAGTTGAACACTGAAATAAAAAAGAGTAGTAGTTTCATATCAAATGCAAAACTTGGAAAACGCTTCTATATGTTCCTTTTTACTATTCTTATATTTACTCTTGGAAATAGTTCGGATGCTTTCATTACAATGTATGCAAACAATCTTGGAGTTATAGCAACGACAATACTCCTTATGTGGGCATTACACAGTTTGGTTTACGCTTTGTTATCTACACCATTAGGTGCCCTTTCTGATAAGATCGGAAGAAAAACTACTTTAATAATAGGAATGGGTGTATACGGAATAAGTTATCTACTTTTTGCATTAACTAAAAATGCGAATTTTTTGTGGTTTGTATTCATTTTATACGCAGTCTATTATGCAATGTCAGAGGGAATACAAAAGGCATTTGTTTCTGACCTTGTAACAGATGACGAAGTAAGAGGGACGGCTTTTGGTATTTATAATTTTGCAGTAGGCATAATGGCTTTCCCAGCCTCATTAATTGCGGGAGTACTCTATCAATACATTGCACCAAGCGCTCCGTTTTACTTCGGGGGGGTACTTGCACTTATTGCAGGAGTATTAGTGCTCTTTGTTTAGGGCAATTTTCTTTATTAAGTAATACCCGACAACTTCAAAAAGAATTATACTTGCAATAGCAACTGCGAAAACTAAGCCACCAAAAATAGATAGATAGTCTCTTGTAAGATATGCAAAGTAGGCACTAAATATCGATTGAGGAAGCATAGAAATAAGCAAGTCTGAAAAACTTTCCAGATCTATTAATTTTGTGGATTGAACAAAAAATGTGCCTGCACTTTTTCCAATGAAGCGAATTAATAAGATTACAAGCCCTGCAAATAGATAATGCTCTATCTTTGGTAAGCCAACATAAGCGACTGAAAAGATAATAAATAAGGTATAAAAAAGTTGGTCAAACTCTCGTAAAGATAGCCTTACTTTTTTTACTACCTCAAATTTTGAGCTAAGCGTGAAAACAATTCCACTGATGAGTGCAACAACTATTGAATGTAAATTTAAATATTCTGAAAGTCCTACCACAAGCAAAATAAATGCAAAAGAACTAATTACCTGAGGGAGTTTATTATAAGCAAATTTGAAAAATTTGTGTATAACATACCCAAGAAAAATTCCCAAAATTATAGACAGAAGTACTTCTTCAAGAGTGCCTCTTAAGACAAGATAGAAATTTTGCTGCAAAACGTAATTAAACCTGAGAAGTGGAAAAGAAATAAAGAAGAAAATTTCGCCTATTAGATCATCGATAACAATCATAGTTCCGATTTGTATTTTTAAAGAAGATTCAATGGGCATATTTTTAAGAAGCGAAATTGCAATGTCAGATCCAGTTACCATCCAAATGGTCGATATAACGATGCTTTCAAGAAAGCCAATATTAAAAATGGTCTGCATTACAAGGAAAATTATCGAAAAAGTTAAAGTAGATTGAAGAAGTGAAGCAAGTATGATTTTCTTGTTTCTGTGTAAATAAATTATTTCCAAGCCAGTTTCAAAAAGAAGCAAAGAAACAGAAATTTCAAGTATTATTTGAAAAAACAAATTGTACTTTGTTACCAAATTTCTTACAAATGGAATCAAAGAGATTCCAATCCCCAAAACTATAAGTCCGGTTATAGTAGGAAAGTCAGATTTTGAAACGAAGTAGGAAGCAATAATTCCGCCAATTATTGAAAGTGAAATAAAAATTATTAGTTCTCCCATAACCTATTAAATATTATTTCTTTGAATTTGTCAATAAGTTCATTGCAAAAATTTTATTAAATTTTACATAAAATATTTACTGTGGTATAATAACTAAAATTATGCAAAAAATGTGAGGTACGAAAAAATGGACAAGATAGACTCATTAAGAAGCAACTTAAACAGAGTTATCCTTGGAAAAAGTGATGTTATTAACAAAGTAATAGCAGGGATTCTTGCTTCAGGCCACATACTTCTCGAAGATGTCCCTGGAACAGGAAAGACTACACTTGCAAAAGCAGTAGCAAAGTCTTTCGATATGGATTTCAAGAGGATTCAATTCACTCCAGATATTTTACCATCTGACATAACGGGAATGACCATTTACGACCTCGAAAAGAAGTCTTTTAGTGTCAGATTCGGACCAGTGTTTACCAATATTTTGCTTGCAGACGAAATAAATAGGGCAACGCCTAAGGCTCAGTCAGCATTACTCGAGGCAATGTCTGAATATAGTGTAACAATTGATGGAACAAAATATATGATTGAAAAACCTTTTATAGTTTTTGCAACGGAAAACCCAATTGAGTATGAAGGCACTTTTCCTCTTCCTGAGGCACAGTTGGACAGGTTTCTCATGAAATTTTCAATTGGATATCCCGATAAAGAATCCGAAAAGAAGATTCTTCAGGTTGAGAAAATTTCTGATCCTTTAGATGAGATAGCAACGGTTGCAACTAAAGCTGACTTAATCGATCTTCAAGAAGATACAAAAAGGATTTTTGTTCATCCCAAAATAATCGAATATATCGTCGAATTATCTAATGCATCAAGAAGTCATAGAGATGTATATCTTGGTTTAAGTCCAAGGGCAACTATATACCTTATGAGGGTCTCACAGGCATACGCAAAGTTGGATAACCGAAACTTTGTAATACCGGACGATGTTAAATCCGCATTCCCTGATATAGCGAACCACAGGCTTATCATAAAAGCAGATTCGAAATTAAGAGGAGTTAAAGTAGATGAAGTCATTGACGATATAATTAAGAATGTGAAAGTACCCAAAGACACAGACTTTAAAGATGAAGTATCTTAAAAAAAGTAGCAAAGTTCTATTAGTTATAATTTTTATACTTGCTTTAATATTTGGGAGGATTTTTTATCCTCTTTTTGCACTCACTCTTATTTATATATTGTTTTATTCAGTTTCTATACCAAAAGTACAAGTTTCAAAAAAAACTGATATATCCTCTTACACCTTAACTCTTAATACTTCTTTTAAGCTTTTTTATGAGGTAAATGCAGTTTCTCCTATCCCCATAAGGCTAACATATGAAATTATTTTTCCATATTATATTGTTCCGAAATCTTACGAGAAAAAGGAGGTTTTATGGGGAAGAAATATAAGTAACAAGGGATTTATCGAATGCAAAGGTAACAGAAGAGGAACATATAGTGTAGGCTCTATTGAATTTAGGATTAGTGATCCACTTGGTTTCTTTAATAGGACAGAAATATTTGATGATTCAGAAACTGTTTTTGTCTTTCCGAATATTATTTCACTTGAAAAAGTAAAGATTATGCTTACAGATCCTTTTGAAGGTCTAAAGGCAAAATACAGAATTAACTTTGATTATTCATACGTAGCGGGTGTTAGAGACTATACCTACCAGGACCCTGTTTCTATGATACATTGGAAGCAAACTGCTCACAGAGGAAAACTTACAGTAAAAGAATTTGATTTTAGCGCATCAAAGAAGATTTTAGTATCGCTTAACTTTTATAAGAAGTCCTTGCGTTTCCAGGATTACGCAACAAGCATTGCAGCATCGATTATATACTACGCTAATAAATATCATCTTCCCCATTCAGTAATAATTAACTCGAAACCTTTAATTATGAATGAACCAAAATCAAGCGAATACCACATGTTTGAGAGTTTTAAATTACTTTCCACTACTGTTGATGAAACATTTATTACGAATGAATTCATAGACAAAATTTACGAACATGCTGACTTTGGAACCGAGTTATTCTATATCGATAAAGAGATAGATTTTGACGAACTTTTGAAAATCGTAAAGATTAAGAAAAAATTTACAAAGGTGAACTTGATATTCCTGGTCGATGAAACATTTGTGAAACCTGAAGAAAAGCCGCCGAACTATTACTTCATTGAACCAACTTTTGTAAAGGATATCGAAAGGATAGAAGAAGTTTTGAAAAAAGAGAACATATATTTTTACCCAATATTTGGAAACGATTATTTAACAATCCTGGAGCAATAAATGGAATATCTACTATTTACTTTGCAAATTATTATCGGTGGTTACTTCCTAACAAATAAAGTAGCAACAACACTTAAATTTGGCTATTTAATTTACCTGTTTATTTTGGTCGTTTCGATTATCCTTTTCTATCTTATGTTTAAAATGGAGTTTTCTAAACTTGTAATTACCATCTTAACGTTTGTTTTTGGTGCTTTTCTTACGAGAGTAACTCACCTTTTTAATCTTATTCCATTTGTAACACTCTACTTTTATGTAATAGATAGGCTTAAAGAAAATGGCGTTTTTAAAGTAAAGTATTACCTGTATCTTTCTTTTATCATTTTACTTGGGCTCGTACCGATTGAGATTCCCGGTATTTTTGAAAAACACCTTACGCAAATATTTGTTTCAATTATTTCCTCTATTTTCTCTATGAAATCGAGTAACACGCAATATCCAAATCCTAACCCTCAAAATAATATCTTTAACCAAATTCAAAACGCATTTAAAGAAAATGCAACTACGGATACTCGTTTTACAGGATTTTCAAGTCTTTTTTCTTTAATTTTTTCTATAGCAGTCTTAGTGTTATTAGTTTTATTGTTCGTTTCCGTTGTTAAGATCCAAAACAAAACTGCACCTTATAAAAAGAAAAGATTTAATAGAGTTCTATTATATTCTGCTACTTTAATTATATCTTCTATTCTAATCGTTCTTGTTTCGTTCACTTCACTTAATAGCTCTCAATCAACAAACCCAGGTAAATTTAATTTTTGGGTCGCCCTTAGTCTTTTCTCACTCTTTGTGTTTATTTTGACTTCGTTTAAAATTTACAGATACTATATTGAGCCTGAACATTATTTTCCAAAAGACCCAAAAGCCTTATCAACAAAAACAAAAATTATAATGTCTTTGTCTTTTGCGGTTTTAGTTACATCAAATGTAATTGCATACATTTTCTTCAGACAAAGGTTTTTTGCGGCTATGATAATATCTCTTTCAACATTATTTATAGCATTTATCTTTTATTACACTTTAAGTTTGCAGGGTGAGATTGCTGTATACACAAACCATCCTATTTTCAAAAAATCCGAACAACTCGTATCCAATTATGAAAAGTATGGAGAGGAATATTTAAATAGGATTGAGAATCCTAAAGAATTTATTATATACCTTTATTTCTTGTCAATTCTAAACTTCGAAAAAGCCAACATAAAAATGGCAGATGAAATGACTCCAAAAGAGTTTTTAGGAACTGTTAAACCATATCTAAAGAGTAACATATTCGAATTGCTAACAAGCGCTTTCTATTTAGCAGAATATTCTAAAGATGAAATTGACGAAAATACGATAGATTTCCTAAGGAAAAATGCAGATAAATTACTAAGTGAAATTAAAGAACTAAAAAATACTACTTTATCTTTGGAAACAATACAGTAAATTTTGTTCCTTTTCCTTCAGTGCTTTCAACATATATTTCTCCGTTATGCGCGTAAACATACTCTTTAACGATTGATAAGCCTAAGCCCATTCCTGGTTGTCCGTTTACATTTTCACCCTTATAAAATCTTTCAAAAATGTGAGGTAGATCTTTTTCTTTAATACCTATACCACTATCCTCCACCTCAACTCTAACCTTGTCCTTCTCCTCAGACAAAGAAATTTTTATAAACCCATTGTTTGTGTACTTAATAGCATTTTCTATAAGATTAGAAAAAACTTCTTTTAACTTTTGGTTATCACCTAATATATAAATTGGTTTATCGTTAATATCCAAAATTCCATCTAATCCTTTCCCTTTTATTTTTATAGAAAAACTACTGAAAACTTCTTTAATTATGCTTGTTAAATTTACTTTTTCGAGTTCGAGAGGTAATGTTTTGCTGTCCGCAGAAGATAGTTTCGTTAAATCCTTTACCATTTTTTCAAGTCTTTCAATCTCACTTTCAATAACCTTTATTGCATCGTTTTTTTCTTGTGGAGAAAAGTTGTCGTCCTTGATAACTTCAAGATACCCTTTAATTGAGGCAAGAGGAGTTCTTAAATCGTGCGACACATTTTGCATAAGCTTTGTACGCAAATTTTCCATTTCATTCAATCTAAACGCCATATAGTTAAGTGAATCTGCAAGCTCCCCAATTTCATCATTGCTTTCCTTATTGATTCTTGCTTCAAAATTTCCCTGTGATATCTTCCTTGCGAAGTCTTTCATCTCTATCACTGGTTTTATGATATATTTCGAAACAAGTAAAGCGATAATTATGCTCAAGATAACTGAAATACCACCCGACATAAGAATAATTATTCTTACAGAATTTAGGAATCTTGTTGCAGATGCCGGTATAACAATTGATAAACCTCTTCCGATCATTATTCTTACAAAGAAATATCTAACTAAAGAGTCAATTAGAATTATGGAAACAATTACTGAAACTAAACTAACAATTATGTGACTTAATACTAGTTTTTCCTTAAATTTCATTTTAGCATCCTGTATCCTGCACCATATACCGATTCAATGTACTTGGGATTTTTCGGGTCGTCATCAAGTTTCTTCCTAATATTCTTTATGTATGCGTCGATTGTTCTATCATAAACAACCTCATCATACTCATCGTAAATTTCATTCATTATTTCTTCCCTGCTTAAAACAAGTGGAGATTTCTTTGCAAGTGTATAAAGCACCTTAAATTCGCGAGTAGTAAGTTCTATTTCTACGCCGTTTTTTAACACCCTCATCTCCTTTGGTATTATTTCAAGATCTTTTATTCTTATCTCATGCTCATCTGGATAACTTCTTCTTAGTATATTTTTTACTCTTAAGACTAACTCTCTTGGACTAAAAGGTTTTGTCACATAGTCGTCTGCACCAATTTCAAGGCCTTGAACTCTGTTTTCTTCATCTGCTTTAGCCGTTAACATAAGTATCGGGACATTTGAAACTTTTCTGACTTCTTTTGCAACCTCTTCCCCGCTTTTTAAGGGTATCATTAGATCAAGAATTATTAATTGAGGTTTTTCGTTTGTAAATTTAGAAAGCGCCTCATGTCCATCTTTTGCCTCAACAACCTGGAATTCGGACTTCTCAAGGTACATTTTTATGAGTTTTCTAATATTTTCGTCGTCTTCTACCACTAAAATCTTTTTCACTTTAAATCACCAATTAAATTATATGAACAATTTATGAAAGAAATATGAATTTTTTTTCTTTGGGTGTAAAATATAATCGATGAGAATACTTAAAGTTATTGTTTATTTTGCTTTTTCATACTCTTTAGGGGCTTTTAATTCAGCTTATATACTTACGCTTATTCTATATAAAAAAGATATAAGGAATTTTGGCGACGGAAACGCAGGAACTACAAATGTGTTTGAACATGCAAGTAAGCCTCTTGCTTTACTTGTTTTCTTAATTGATCTTATAAAAGGAGCTTTGCCTATTTACTTTGGGAATTTGCTTTCATTTTCAGAGCCTGTTGTTGCTTTGGGAGGTGCTATTGAAATTTTAGGTCATGATTTCCCTGTATTTTTTGACTTTAGAGGGGGCACGGGAATAACATCATTACTTGGAGGAATATTTGCAATTGATAATAACTTAGCATTGAGTCTATTTATGGTTTTTGTAGTGTCATTTACGGTTTTTAGTAAGTTAAATGTCAAATTTTTAAAATTCCGAACCATTGAGCAAAGTGAGGCATTGAGTTTTATCATTGCAATAATTATCATTTTGGGCTCAAGAAATATACTTTTAAAGGAGTATTTTTTCTTATCTCTTGCTATAATAGTATACAGACACTGGCGAAAGGCGTTGTACGTTTTGCGTAATGTACGGACTTTAAAAAGTTGATTAAAAAAGTTTTTTTGCTATTATATTTAGTAGAAATTTTTATTAATGGAGGTAGAAGATGATTTCGGCAAATGAGTTAAGAAGCGGTATAACTTTCGAAATGGACGGAGAACTTTTTGTTGTAATTTCATACCAGCACATCAAGCCTGGTAAAGGTTCTCCATTTGTAAGAGTAAAGATGAAAAGTCTTGAATCAGGTAATATAATAGAAAGAACATTTAGACCCGAAGAAAAGTTTAAGAAAGCTTTTCTTGAAAGAAAGCCAATGCAGTATCTTTATAAGGAAGGGACGAACTTTGTTTTTATGGACCTCGAAACATACGAGCAATTCTATCTATCTGAGGAAGATGTTGGAGATAATGCAAATTACCTAAAAGAAAATCTCGAGATACAAATCGTTTTCTACAAAAACAAGCCTGTCTCTGTTGAACTTCCAAACTTTGTTGAGTTAAAGGTTATAGAAACTGAACCTGGAGTAAAGGGCGATACCGCAACATCTGCAATGAAGCCTGCAGTTCTTGAAACTGGATACAAGTTACAAGTCCCGCTTTTTATAAATGAAGGAGATATTATCAGGGTTGATACAAGAACTGGTGAATATCTCGAGAGGGTGAATAAATGAGTAGGATTATTTTAACAAGTGAAGCCCTTGCTTCAGTCATTGAAAATGCCATTCTTAACGTTGAAGGTGTAAAAGACACTTTCGGAAAAAGTCCTATAAAATGTTCTTTTACAGATTCTGTTATAGATGTTGAGGTTAATGTTGTTGCAAAATTTGGATTTGACCTCAAGAAATTAGGAGAAAATATTGCTGAAGCTGTAAAAATTGAGGTTGAGAACATAACTCCATTCAAAGTAAGGGATGTGGTAGTTGTATTTGGTGATGTAGTATATGAATCCTAAAAGTAAAGGCAGAGAAATCGCACTGAGTGTTTTATTTGCGGTTGATCTTGGAAAAAATTCTGTAGCGGATGCATTTTTACCTTTTAAATATGAACCTCCAGTTTCATTGGAGTATGCACTTAAATTAGTTCAGGGCACGCTCGAAAATCTCGAACAAATAGACAATAAAATACAATCACTTCTCAAGAACTGGGTGCTTGAAAGGCTTAACGCCGTAGACAAAGAGATCCTTAGAATTGCTATTTACGAAATCGATAATCTTGCTGAAAATGATGCTGGTGCAATCGTTTATGATGCAGTTGAACTTGCAAAAAGATACGGGGACCTTAATTCAGGTGACTTCATAAACGGAATATTGCGTAATTATCTTAGAGAAAAAAATGGAGAAGTTACGACTTGAGGCTTCTGTTTTCGGAATAGTCCAAGGTGTTGGCTTTAGATACTTTGTTCTAACAAATGCAAGAAGGCTTGGTTTAACTGGCTTTGTTGAAAATATGTGGGATGGTTCTGTTCATGTAGTTGCAGAAGGCGACAAAGAAAATATTATGAAATTGCTTGAAGCGTTAAAAAAGGGACCACATTCTGCAAGAGTAGAAAAAGTGACTTACACTTTCAGTGAATATAAGGGAGAATTTACCGACTTCGAGGTGTACTAATGAACGAGCAAATTTTAGAGTACCTAAAAGAAAGAAAACAAGTAGTAGACGACTACCTAAGTTTTGCGCTCGAAAAGATAAGAGAAGATTCACCTTTGTATGCAGCGATTAACTACAGTTTAACTGCAGGTGGAAAGAGACTAAGACCAATTATGCTTTTAGCAACTTATGAATCAAATGATTCAGAATTTAAAAAAGTTTTACCTTTTGCCTCTGCCATTGAAATGATTCATACCTATTCACTGATACATGACGATCTTCCAATAATGGATAACAGTGACTATAGGAGAGGAAAATCCACCTGCCATAAAATCTATGGAAGTGATATGGCTCTTCTTGCAGGTGATGCGCTTATATCCCTTGCATTTGAAATTATTTCAAGTAGAAAACTGCTAAACGATTTTAACGCAGAATCCCTTCTGAGGGTAGTTCACGATTTTGCGGACTTAAGCGGCGCAAAAGGTCTAGTTGGTGGACAAGTTATGGATATGGTAACAATGGATATGGATAACATTGATGAAAATCTGATACTTTATATCGAAAAGAGGAAAACCGCCTCTCTATTTATGCTTGCAGTTAGAACGGGTGCAATACTCGCCCAAGTTTCTGAAGATGAAATAGTTAACCTAACTCATTTTGGTGAGTCCTTTGGAATTAGTTACCAAATACAGGACGATATTCTTGATGTTACATCGACTCTTGAAGAATTGGGAAAAGATGTAGGACAAGATAAGAAAAACAAAAAAGCAACCTTTGTGTCTCTTTATGGATTAGAAAAGGCAAAATTGCTTGCAAAAGAATATATCGATAAAGCGATTGACTATTTAATGCCTTATGAAGAAAAATATAAAATCTTAGAGGAAATTGCTCTTTACACATTAGAAAGGGTAAAGTAAATGCTCGTTGAAAAGATAAATTCGCCGAGGGACATTAAGAGTCTCCGAATAAATGAATTGCAGGAACTATCAAAAGAAATAAGGGATCTTATAATCGAAGTAGTTTCTAAAACTGGTGGTCATCTTGCATCAAATTTAGGTGTAGTTGAGCTAACGCTCGCACTTCATTATGTGTTTGATTTTAGCAAAGATAAGTTAATTTTTGATGTTTCTCATCAAGCATATGCACATAAAATCATTACCGGAAGGAGAGAAAATTTCTCAACTTTAAGAACTTACGAAGGATTGAGCGGGTACGCAAATCCCATTGAGAGTCCATATGATGCGTTTATTGCAGGACATGCTTCAACTTCACTTGCACTTGCTCTTGGATTTGTTGTTTCAAGAAAATTAAAAAAGGAAAATTATGAAGTGGTTGCTCTTATCGGAGACGGTGCGCTTACCGGTGGAGAGGCGTATGAAGGTTTGAATAATTTAGGGAATTTAGGAGAAAAGGTAATAGTAGTTTTAAATGATAATGGAATGTCAATCTCAAAGAATGTAGGTGCTATATCAAAGTATCTTGCAAAGCTAAGGACGTCAAAGTCTTATCAAATTTTAAAAAAGTTCCTGGGTAAAAACTTTGCTCGAAAATTCAAACTTGCCATTAAAGAGCTAATTTTGCCAAATGTTCTTTTTGAAGAATTTGGTTTTACATATATTGGACCCGTTGACGGTCATGATTTATACGAACTTATTGATACTTTTAACAGGGTAAAAAATATTAACGGTCCAGTTGTTGTTCATGTTGTAACCAAGAAAGGCTATGGTTTTAAGCCATCAGAAGAAAAACCAGATAAATTCCACAGCGCAGAGCCTTTTGATCCAGAGAATGGCACAGTGAATTCTGAAGGTAAAAAGAGTTTTTCTGATATTTTTGGAAGGAAACTTGTAGAAATAGCAAAGCGAAATGAAAAGGTCGTTGCAATAACTGCAGCAATGCCTGATGGAACAAAAACGAGTTACATGAAAGAGCAATTTAGAGATAGATTTTTAGATGTAGGCATTGCCGAACAGTGCGCTGTTACTACTGCAGCAGCCCTTGCGAAAGAAGGTTTTAAGCCTGTAGTTGCAATTTACTCTACTTTTCTTCAAAGAGCGCTTGATCAACTAATTCATGATGTTTCCATAATGTCTTTGGGTGTAGTATTTGCAATAGATAGAGCAGGCATAGTCTCAGATGACGGGCCTACCCATCAAGGTATTTTTGACATTGCTTATTTATCACCGATTCCAAATTTTGTGATAGCAGCTCCAAAAGATTCATTTGAATTAGAAGGGCTTATGGAGCTTGCCATATCTGAAAACCTGCCTTTTGCTATAAGATATCCAAAAGATTATGCAAACGATGGGTTTAGCAAGAGATTCGTCCTTGAAATAGGTAAAGGTGAACTTATCGAATCTGGTAAGGACTTAACTATAATTACTCTTGGTCCTGTATTTTTTGAAGCCTTAAAAGCATTTGAACAACTTAAGAAAAAAGGATATAGCGTCGGGCTTATTAATGCGATTTTTGCAAAACCTTTTGATAAAGATTTAATACTGAGCGAAGCATTAAAAAGTAAAAGAGTTATTACAGTTGAAGATGGCATAAAAAGAGGAGGTTTTGGCGAAAGTATTAAAGCATTCCTTTCTGACTTTGGTGTTTATGTTACAAATATTGCAATCGATGACTTTTTCCCAGAACAGGGAAAGAGGGATTATTTGCTTAAAAAATATGGCATTTCCGAAGAAAATATTATAAAACTTGGGGTTGAAATGATTGAAAAGAAGGCTTGATGAGGAAATAGTAAATAGAAGACTTTTAGATAGCAGAACTTTAGCAAAAACCTTTATTCTCGAAGGCAAGGTTCTTGTTAATGGCCGCAAGGCAATAAAGCCAAGCGAACAAGTTTCTGAGAACGATATTATTGAGGTTGTTGAAGAAAAGAAATATGTAAGTAGAGGCGGGCTTAAATTAGAATTTGCGCTTAATCAATTTAATATAGATGCAAAAGAAAAAGTATGCGCAGATATTGGGGCTTCTACGGGCGGGTTTACTGATTGTCTTTTAAAGCATGGAGCAAAGAAAGTTTATGCTATTGATGTTGGAAAAAACTTATTAGATTCGTCGCTTCTTAAGGACGAGAGAGTCGTAGTTATTGAAGAATTTAACGCAAGATTTTTATCAAACGAAATTGTCAAAGAAATCGTAGATATTGTAACAATTGATGTATCTTTTATATCCGTCCTTAAGATTCTACCTTCAGTTTTAAATATTCTTAAAGATGATGGCGACATAATTTCACTTATAAAGCCGCAGTTTGAAGGTGAGCCAAAATATCTTAAAAAAGGAATTGTAAGAGACAAAGTATTTCACAAGGAAATACTTTGTAATCTTTTGAGCAAAATAAAAGGTATTGGTTTGAGCGTTGTTAATATAACATACTCTCCAATAAAAGGAGGTAAGGGGAATATCGAGTTCTTTTTCCATATTAGAAAAGAAGGAGTATTTGTGAAAGACGAAATTATTGATACAATTGTAGAGGAGGCATGGGAAAAGTCGAAGTGAAAAAAATAGGTATTTTTTACAAAGATGATCCTTACTTAGTTGAAGTTGCACGAGAATTAGAGTCTTTTCTTAAAAAAAAGGAGATTGAAGTTTTTAAAAACGGAGATTTTGAAAAACTAAAACCCGACGAATCAATGATAGTGATTAGTCTTGGTGGAGATGGGACATTTTTAGGCGCATCGCGCATAGCGATGAAACTTGATGCGTCAGTACTTGGAATTAATCTTGGAAATTTTGGATTCTTAACCGATGTTGAAGGAATGGATGTCTTCATTGCAGTCGAAAAGTTACTTAAAGGAGAATTCTTCATTGAAGAAAGAATGTCTTTAAGTTGTGAAATTAATAGTGATGAAGATCAACATTATTATGCCGTTAATGATTTCGTAATTGCAAAGAGGATTGAAGATAAAATACTTCAAGTCGATATCGCAGTTAATGGTTATAAGGCGGGTAAATTTAGAAGCGATGGCGTAGTTGTTTCTACATCAACTGGTTCTACCGCATACTCTTTGTCATTGGGTGGACCCATAATTGTTCCGCAGGCACAGGTTTATGAGCTTAGTTTTATTGCTCCTCATAAACTCTCGGCACGGCCTTTAATTTTGTCTGAAACTGATGTTCTTGAATTGGAAATTGAAACGGATGGATCCTTTGCATTTTTGAGAGATGGACTTAAAGTGAATGAACTTAAGAAATTCGACAGGTTGGAGTTTAGAAAACATGACAAGAACTTGAAAATAGTTCATCTTAAAGGCAAAAACTTTTTCGATGTACTGAATAAAAAATTTGGGTGGGGAAGTTAAATATGCTATTAGGCTTGATTATTAAAAATTTAGCAATCGCAAAAAGCATTGAACTATCGTTTAATGATAATCTGATTATTATTACCGGAGAGACTGGAGCAGGTAAAACAATTATTATGAATGCAATTGCGCTTGCTTGTGGGGGGAATGCAAGTTCGGATATTATAAGAACTGGTGAGGAGTCGGCAACAGTTGAAGCAAGTTTTTATATAGGTGAAAACCCAAAAATTAAATCTCTACTTGAAAGTTTTTCTCTTTATGAAGGGGAAGATGTTGTGGTAATATCAAGAACTATTTCAAAAACTAAAAGCAAGGTTATTGTAAACGGACATCTTATTTCTTTGAAGCAATTATCCGAAATTGGAAGAAACCTGATCGATATGCACGGACAGCATGAAATACAGAGTCTTCTTGATAAGTCAACTCACTTAGATTATCTTGATAAATTCGGTGGAGAAAAGATCTTAAAATTAAAAGAGGCAGTTCTGAAGGACATAAGTGAATATAGAAGCTTACAAAAGAGGATCAAAGATTTAGAGGAAAAAGATCAGAAGTTTCGTGAAGAAAGAGATTTCATTAATTATGAGATTGCGGAACTTGAAAAAGCAAATCTTAAAGAAGGCGAAGAAGAAGAGTTAGAGTCAGAATACAGATTACTCAGTAATGCAAGAGAACTCATTACAACATTGGAGGATGTTCAGCAAGTCCTTAGTTCAGGTGAGTTTTCTGTTATAAAGGGCATAGCATATTCGATAAATATTTTGCAAAAAGCAAGCGAATATTCAGAAGCCATAAAAAGTTTTAAAGATCGTCTCGAGACGAACCTTATTGACATTAAAGAAATTTCTCGTGACATTGGGAATTTCTATTCAAGCCTCGTTGTTGATCCCGAGAGGCTCAATTACCTTGAAAGCAGGCTCGATGAAATTAGCAAACTGAAACTTAAATATAAGAAAAGTGTTAAGGACTTAATAGAATACCTTTCAGAATTAAAAAATTCAATCAAGAGTTTTAACGAAATATCTTTTGAAATAGACGAATTATATAAGGAAAAGAACATTCTTGAAACAAGACTAAAAGAGGAGGTTATCGAACTCTCGAAATTAAGAGAAAATACTGCAAGAGAATTCGAGAAACAAATAGAAAACGAACTTAGGGACTTAGCTATGGAAAATGCAAAATTTTTTGTAAGTCTAAAACAAGTAGAAGATCCGGATGGTTTAAAAATAGGAGATAAAACATATAAACTTTTTAGCGACGGCATAGATACATGTGAATTCCTTATAAGCCCGAACCCGCCACATGAATTTAAGCCCCTTGCAAGCATTGCATCAGGCGGAGAACTTTCGAGAGTAATGCTTGCAATAAAGTATGTGATAGCGAAAGTTGATGATATACCCGTATTGGCATTTGATGAAGTTGATGCAGGGATCGGTGGTAAAACTGGGGAGAAAGTTGCTGAAAAGTTACTTGAAATCTCCAAATACAGACAGGTAATATGTATAACGCACTTACCACAAATTGCTTCGCTTCCTTCTGAACATTTTACAGTTGAGAAAGTAGTAAAAGACAATGAAACAATCCTTAATGTTAGGAAACTAAATGAATTTGAGAAAGTAAACGAAATTGCAAGAATGATTTCAGGTACAAATATTACTGAAACAACAATTAAACAAGCAAAAGAACTTATTGGGAGGTGGAAAAATGAAAATTCTAGTAATTAATCCAGGTTCAACTTCTACAAAAGTTGCATTATTCGAAGATAAGAACAAAATTTTAGAAGAAACAATAAGACATGATAAACAAGAACTTTCTAAGTTTAAGTCGGTTCTTGAACAACTTGATTACAGAAAAGAAGCAGTGTTAAATTTCCTAAAGAGAAACGGCATTGGTTTAGATGAGGTGGATGCTGTAATTGGACGAGGTGGTATAGTAAAACCAATTGAGGCAGGAACATACATTGTAAACGAGGCTTTAATTAATGACCTAAAACTTTATTCAAAAGAGCAAGAACATCCTTCAACACTTGGCGGTCTTATAGCTCATGATATTGCAACTTTAATAGGCAAACCCGCTTTTATTGCGGACCCGGTATGTGTTGATGAATTTGAGGATATTGCAAGAATCTCTGGTCTTAAAGAAATACAAAGAAAATCACTTCTTCATGCACTTAATGTTAGGGCAAGCATGTATAGGTATGCAGAAAGCGTTGGGAAAAAGGTCGAGGATTTAAATGTAATAGTTGCTCATCTTGGTGGCGGGATTACAATTGCCGCCGTTAAAAAAGGCAGAATTGTAGATGTGAATAATGCAAATGAAGGGGGTCCGTTTTCTCCAGAAAGAGCTGGAGGACTTCCCTCGATTGATGTAGTGAATATGTCTTATTCAAACAAGTATACAAGGAATGACCTTTTAAGATTGTATACAAAAGAAGGCGGAGTTTATTCGTATTTGGGAACTAACAATATTAGGGAAGTTATCGAAAGAGCAAAAAATGGCGATACTTTTGCTAAAGAGGTTTTTGAGGCAATGTGCTATCAAATAGCAAAAGAAATTGGAGCGATGGCTACTGTTCTAAAAGGGAATGTTGAAGCAATTATTATAACAGGAGGAATTGCCTATAATAAAGAAGTTATTGAAGAAATACAAAAAAGAGTAGGTTTTATTGCAAGGATAATTCCCTATCCGGGCGAGTTTGAAATGGAGGCACTTGCGTATGCTGCCCTTAGAGTTCTAAAAGGTGAAGAGTCTACAAAAATTTATTCATAGTTTGTGATATAATTAAATAAATTGAGTTAAATTTATAAAATGAGGAGGCACTATGGAAATGATAAAAAAGCTTGATGAATTGCTTGAAGCTGTTCGTTCTTTAA
Organism: Caldisericum sp.; assembly: GCA_022759145.1. Lineage (NCBI taxonomy): Bacteria > Pseudomonadati > Caldisericota > Caldisericia > Caldisericales > Caldisericaceae > Caldisericum > Caldisericum sp. The sequence goes on along the minus strand of JAEMPV010000024.1, from coordinate 14,314 downwards.
AAGAAAAAAGGACTGTTTCAGTTGCGTACGGTCAGGATTTGCACACTCTTCAAGCAGTTTCTAATGCAATAAAAGAAGGCATAGTAAACGCAATAATTTTTGCAGACAAAGACGAAGTAAAGAGAGTGTGCGAGACAAATAACATCGATATGTCAATGTTTGAAGTAGTTGATGTAAAGGACGAAAAAGAGGCAGTTAGACAGGCTGTAAGACTTGTAAGAGAAAAGAAAGCAGACTTTATTATGAAAGGACTCTGCCAAAGCGCTACTTACATGAGAGGTATCCTCGACAAACAAGAAGGGTTATTGCCGGAAGGCAGAATCCTTTCACATGCAGCAGTGCTTGAGTCACCAAATTATCACAAACTTCTTATAATTTCTGATGTTGCGGTTATTCCACAGCCCGATCTTGCTATGAAAGAGGCAATGATAAACTATGATGTGCAAATTGCAAAGAAACTTGGAATAGAAAAACCAAAAGTTGCAGTTATTGCAGCAGTTGAAACTGTTTCTCCAAAAATGCAGGCAACTGTTGATGGAGCACTTCTTGCTGTTATGAATAAACGTGGACAAATTAAGGACTGCATTGTTGATGGTCCTCTTGCAACAGACCTTGCTGTGTCGAAGGAAGCGGCAGAAATAAAGAAAGTGAAGTCAGAAGTAGCAGGTGATGCTGATATTCTAATTATGCCTAACTTAGAAACAGGGAATGCCTTCTTTAAGGCACTCACCAAACTTGGAAATGCTGAAATAGCAGCAGTTGTAACGGGAGCAATGGCACCTGCTGTATTAACTTCACGTGGAGATAGTGAAAAATCTAAATTATATTCAATTGCATTAGCTGCACTTATAGCAGAAAAATAATGATTAGAGAGGTGAACTATGGAAGAGAAAAAATTCTATGAAGATGTAAATCCTAATGATGTTGAATCTATTTTGGAAAAAGCATCTGCAGAAAAATTGCCTCAAAGCGAAAAATTAGAGAATGTTGAAAAAGTTAAGGCAGAGCAAAGCAAAGTCTTAGAGGAAAAAGGAAGTGTTGTTAGTGAAACAACTAATAAAACTAATGCCTCAAAAGATGAAAGCAAAAACAACCAAAACGGAAATTTCTTTCTGAAATCCTACAAAAAAGGCGACATTATAACTGTTACTGTGGTTAAAGTGGAACCAAATGGTGCATATGTTAGTGCAGGAACAAAGGAAGATGTGTTTATACCATTAAAAGGACTCACCAATAAGCAAGTAAGTTCTGCGGGAGAAGTTGTAAAGGTTGGCGATAAAATTGACGTCATGGTTTTAAGAGACGGACCAAATCTAATTCTTTCAAAAAAGATGGCAGATAATGTTAAGAAATACGAAGATTTGAAGAAAAAAATGGAAAATGAGGAGAAAGTTAAAGCAAAGGTTGAAAAAGTTATTAAAGGTGGGCTTCTCCTTGATATTGATGGAGTTCCAGCATTCTTACCACAATCTCAGGTTGGATTAAAGAAGGGTGAAACTCTTGAATCCTTTGTAGGCAAAGAAATCGACGTCCATCTCCTCGAAGTTGATCCTAAGATTAAGAGAGTTATAGCTTCAAGGTTGAAAGTCTTGCAGGAGGAAAAGGAACAACTTAAAAAGCAAACTCTTGTAAATTTGAAGAAAGGCGAAATCTATGAAGGTGTAGTTAAGGCGATTCAAGATTTTGGAGTTTTTGTCGATATAGGGAATGGCGTTGAGGGCCTCGTAAGAATTAATGAACTTACATGGGGTAGAAGAAAAGATCCGCACGAAGTTGTAAAAGTCGGCGAGAGAATAAAAGTTAAAGTATTATCAGTTAATCTTGATAATGAAAAGGTTTCCTTGAGTTTAAGACAAACAAAACCTCATCCCTGGGAAGTTGTTGAAGAGAAATACCCGATTGGTAGTGTTGTAGAAGGGACTGTTCTAAGGATTCACCCCTTCGGGGTTGTGCTTGAACTTGATGAGGGAATTACTGGTTTGATCCATATATCACAACTCGACACGAAAAGGATCGATAAAATTGAAAATTTCGTAAAGGTTGGGGATAAACTTCAAGCAAAAGTGATGTCAATTGACAAAGAAAATCGAAAAATGAAATTAAGTAGAAGGGCTTTATTAGAAAATGAACAGGGAGAAAATAAAGATCAGTAAAGAGGAAATAAAGGAATATCTTCCTCACAGGGAGCCTTTTCTTTTTGTTGACGAAATAAGCGAGGTAGTGCCGGGAGAAAGTGCTATAGGACTTAAAACCTTTAATGGAAACGAGGAATTTTTTAAGGGTCATTTCCCAAATTTCCCGGTATTACCAGGAGTCATACTTATTGAAACGTGTGCACAGGTTTCAGCTTTTATTCTTCTTACAATAGATAAATTCAAAAATTCTTTTGGATTTTTAGTTAACGTTGACGACTTCAGGTTTATTAAAAAAGTAAACCCAGGAGAAACAGTTAAAATCGTTTCAAAAATGATAAATGTTAAGTTTGGTATTGCAAAAAGTTATGTTGAAGCTTTTGTTAATGATAGCCTCGTTGCGAAAGGCACAATTGCTATAAAAATAATCGAAGGATAGGAGGTAATTTATGGAAGAAAAAGAGATAAGAGAAAAAGTAAAGAAAGTTGTTGCGGAAAAACTTGCAGTTTCCGAGGACAAAATTACAGATGAAGCACGCTATGTGGAAGATTTGGGAGCAGATTCCCTTGCACTTGTTGATATAGCAATGGCTCTCGAGGATGAGTTTGGAATGAAGATTCCAGACGAAGATATTGAGAAGATAACAACTGTAGGAAGTACAATAGAGTACATAAAAGAACATTTAAAGTAAAATCTACACTAAAAAACTATAAAGGGGGCTTTTTGCCCCCTGTTTCTATTCTCTTATCTTTTCTTTGATAAATTTTACAGTCTCATCAAAATTTAAAGTGAATCTTTCGTTTGTACTTCTAATCTTTACTTCAAACTTTCCTTCTTTCTTAAGTGATCTTCCTACAATTACCTGAAGCGGGATACCTATTAGATCAGCGTCGTTGAATTTTTCACCTGCGCTTAGATCTGTCCTATCATCTAAAAGTGTTTCTATTCCTGAATTTTCAAGCTCATCATGCATTTTTTGAGCACTCGATACGATTTCCTCATCGCTTGTGTTTATCGGTATAACTTCAACTTTAAATGGTGCAATATTCATTGGCCAGATAATTCCTTTTTCGTCGTGAAATTTTTCTATAATTGCCTGAAGAGTTCGTCCAACACCAATACCATAACAACCCATAATGAATAACTTTTCTTTACCGTCTGCATCAAGAAAAGTAGCATTCATTTTTTCAGAATATTTTGTTCCGAGTTTGAATGTGTGTCCTAATTCGATTCCATTAAATTTTTGAAGAGGCGTTCCACACTTAGGACAAGGATCCCCTTCTTTAACAACTCTTATATCTTCAATATACTTTGGAGTGAAATCCCTCCCGAGATTTACATTTATTAAATGGAAACCGTCTTCATTTGCACCACAAACAAAATTTTTCATAAACGTAATTTTCTTATCAACAAAAACCTCCGCTGGTGAATTTACTGGTCCTATTGCACCTGTATGTGCCTTAAATAAGGAGAATACTTCTTCATCAGTTGCCATTTCTATTTTCTTTGCATTGAAGAAATTCTTTAACTTAACTTCATTAAGTTCATCATCACCTCTTACTACTGCTAAAATAAACTTACCATCGATCTTATATACAAGAGATTTAACAAGTCTCTCTTTAGGAACATTAAGGAAATTTGAAACTTCATCTATAGTTTTATTTTCAAATGTTGCAACTTTTTGGAGAGGCTTTTCCTCTTCAGTAGATTTCTCTTCAAAATCCTTTGATTTTGCTGCTTCAGTATTTGCTGCATATCCACATTTTGGGCACATTACGAATTCACTTTCTCCTCCAAGTTCAGAGATCACAACAAACTCATGCGATACCTTTCCCCCGATTGCTCCCGAATCTGCCTCTATAGGAATAACATCAAGATTGCATCTCTTAAATATGTTTATATAGGCGTCGTACATCTTTTTATAGCTTATTTCAAGGTTTTCTTCAGAGCTATCAAAAGAATAGGCGTCCTTCATTAAAAATTCTCTTGCTCGCATTAGTCCAAATCGCGGTCTTATCTCATCGCGATACTTAGTTTGAATTTGATAAAAGATTTTTGGCAAATCCTTATAAGATTTAAGTTCTTTCCTTGCAAGATCAACTACTGCTTCTTCGTGAGTTGGACCAAGACAAAAGAATCGCCCCTTTCTGTCTTGCAACTTGAACATCTCATCGCCATAGATATCCCACCTACCAGTTTCGTCCCATAATTCCTTTGGCATAATAGCAGGAAATAATAATTCTAACGCACCAGCTCTATCCATTTCTTCTCTTATTATCTTTTCGACATTTTTTAGCGCTCTGTACCCCAGCGGAAGATAAGAATAAACACCTGCTGCAACTTTTCTTATAAGCCCAGCCTTTATCATTAGTCTATGGCTATCGATCTCAGCATCCTGAGGATCTTCTCTCAGCGTAGGTATAAAAAATTCTTTTATTTTCATTTTCAACTCCTTTCATTTAATTTTCATATTATATATATCTTGCATATTCTTTAAAATAGTGTAAAATTTACACAGTATGAAAGAAATTTCGGAGAAACTTGTAGGAATTTTGAAAGAAAGAAATTTAACTTTATCAACTGCTGAGTCAATAACTGGAGGCTTAGTTGCAAAAACTATAACCGATGTTTCAGGAAGCTCAAAAGTATTTTTGGGTGGTATTGTTGCATATTCTCCTTTTGCAAAGATAAATATTTTGAGAATAGATAAAGATATTATTGATTCGCACGGAACTGTTGATCCAGTGGTTGCGGAATTAATGGCTCGTAATATAAAAAATCTTTTCTCTTCATATATTGGTATTTCAACTACAGGCATTGCAGGACCTGATCCTATTGAGGGAAAGCCTGTAGGTCTTAATTATGTAGGCATTGCGATCGAAAACAGATGCTTTATTTTCGAAAACAAATTTGAAGGAACCCGTGATATAATAAGAGAGAAGGTTGTTCATTTCTTAATCAATAAATTAATACAAATTTTGGAAGGAGGTAAACTATTATGAAAATTGGTGTTCTTACGGGCGGTGGTGACTGCCCTGGTTTAAATCCAGCAATAAGAGGAGTTGTCTATAGAGCGGCAGACTTTGGCGACGAAGTAATAGGTTTCGAAGAAGGCTGGAAAGGTCTTATAGAAGATAAGAAAAGACCGCTTTCAGTAAAGGACGTTGAAGAAATAATTAATTATGGCGGGACGATTCTTTACACCTCAAGAACCAATCCATTTAAGGAAGAAAATGGTCCTGAAAAAGTTATTGAGACTTTGAAGAAAAACAACATAGATGCTTTAATTGCGATTGGTGGAGATGATACCCTCTCTGTTGCTTTAAAACTTCACAAACTCGGTGTAAAGGTTGTAGGTGTTCCAAAAACAATGGATAATGATCTTTCCCAAACTGATTACACATTCGGTTTCTTCACATCTGTTGAAGTTGCTGTCGATGCACTAAATAGATTGAGAGACACAGCAAAGTCCCATAAACGTATTATTGTGCTTGAAGTTATGGGTAGAGAGGCTGGTTGGGTTGCGCTTTACACGGGCATTGCAGGTGCTGCTGACTGGATACTCATACCAGAAGAAAAACCTGATTACGATAAAATGTGCGAGCATCTAAAGAAAAAATATGAAGAAAAAGGGTATGCTCTTGTTGTAGTGTCGGAAGGAATAGAGATACCAACAGATACAACGACTGAAGTCGATGAATTTGGACATGCACTTTTACAGAAAAGAGGAGTCCACGAATATGTTGCTGACCTAATATCCAAAAAACTTGGCATCTCTACAAGAAGTGCAATAATTGGACATATCCAGAGAGGCGGTCCTCCAACAGTATTTGATAGGATTCTTGCAACGAGGGTAGGTGTTAAAGCAGTAGAAATGGTCCACGAAGGCGATTTCGGAAAGATGGCTGCTATTTCTGGCAATAAAGTAGTTGCTGTTCCTCTTGAAGATGCTGTAGGTTATCAAAAACTTGTAGATGAAGAATGGATTAAGTTTATGAAAGTATTTGAAAAATGAAAAGAATTGCGGTTCTTACCTCCGGGGGTGACGCCCCCGGAATGAATGCAGCAATCAGGAGCATAGTAAGAGTTGGTTTCTCAAGAGGCTTAGAAGTAATTGGTGTTTTTGAAGGATATAGAGGATTAATACAAAAGAACTTCAAACAACTTTTACCAAGAGATGTTAGTGGACTTCTTGAAGAAGGGGGAACTTTTTTACTATCTTCTCGCTCCGAAGAGTTTAAAGACGAAAACAACCAGGAAGTTGCAATTAAAAATTTAAAGGAGTCTCGCATAGATGGGCTTATTGTAATAGGTGGTAATGGTTCTCAAACAGGCAGCCTTGCCCTCTTTAGAAAAGGATTTCCTGTAGTTGGAGTTGCTTCAACTATTGATAATGACCTTTGGGGAACAGACTATACTATAGGTTTCGATACTGCCGTAAATACGGCAATTGAAGCAATCGATAAAATAAGAGACACTGCAACTTCACACTCGAGGACTTTCATTGTAGAAGTTATGGGTAGAGATAGAGGCTTTATAGCTCTTGAGGCTGGTCTTGCAAGTGGTGCAGACATAGTACTGGTGCCCGAAAGAAAATTTGATATCGATAAAATCGTAGAAAATATTAAAAAAGGACTTGAGAAGAAAAAGAAACACCATATGATATTAACCGCCGAAGGTGCAATTCACGCACAGGAGTTGCAAGCAAAAATTAAGGAGAAGCTTCCTGAACTTGATGTGAAGTACTCTGTTCTTGGTTATATACAGAGAGGCGGTGCACCTACAAGGTTTGATAGAATTATTGCGACTATGTTCGGTGCGGAAGCAGTAGATCTTCTTATGAATGGCAATTCAGGATATGTTGTTGGTATTAAGGATAATCATATTACGCATATACCTCTCGAAGATGCAGTCAAAAAATACAAAGAAATAAATTACGAACTTTACAAGATAATTGAGGAAGTGACGGTTTAGTGAAAAGGTTTTTTACATCCATTAGATTTCAACTTATTGTGGTTTTAATTGTATTCATTATTTTTACTTTCTTTACTATTTCTTCCAGCATTTCTCAATACCTCGAACAAAATGAAATATCAAGCGAAGCAAAAAGATTAACACTTATAAGCAAACAAATTGAGGAAAGATTTGAAAAAATGTATACTGCAGAAGCATTTTCAAGAAGATACGACTTTATAACTGAAAAAGAGAGGAGCCTTTATATAAATCTATTCTTGAAACCAGCCTTTGACGGTTATTTTTCAACAATTACTACCGGGTTCCCTGATGTTGAAATAGGCTATTATATTCCTATTTTTAAAGATTCGCTAAATGTTGTATCTTCTAAGGGTAATCTCGTTAAAAAGATTATTGTAATGGTAAGCATTCCACAAAAATACGGTGGAGGATATGTTTTTGCTGCCATTCCAAGATCTGCAGTAAACGAAAATGTAAGTAAAGTCATATATTCCATAAATAGAATAATATTTTACCTTGCACTAATAACAATGCTAATAGTTCTTGCCATTACATCATTCTTTAGTTACAGAATTTTACAGATTCGAAAAGGTCTTAAGAATCTTGAAAAGAGTCTTGATTTCCGATTCCCTAATTATGGTGGAGAGATTGGCGATATTGCTATTTCCATAAACACGATGGCTGAAAATCTAAAGCGTAATCTTGAAGAAATGCAAAGGACCGAGGCGTTAAAATCTCTTGGTTTATTTACAGCCGGCATTGTTCATGAAGTTAGAAATCCCTTAACATCAATAAAAGGCTTTGCAAATATACTTTCCCAAAAACTTCAAGGAAAGGACGAGGAAAGATATGTTCAGCCTATACTTACTGAAGCGGAGAGACTTGGAAGGATTGTTGATGATTTGTTAAAGTATGGGAAGCCATCGCCACTTTCTCCTGTAAAATTCAATCTCAAACCTTTCTTTAACCATATAATTGACTTAGCAAAGCAATACGATACAAAAAAGAACATTAAATTTGAACTAATTTGCCCGGATTTGACAATTGTAGCAGACGAAAGAAAACTCGAAGAACTTTTTTTGAACCTCGTAATTAACGCTGTCCAAGCTATTGATAAAGAAGAGGGTATCATAAGAATTGAATGTTCCGAGGAAGGTAACAACATAAAGATAATCGTTCAGGACAACGGTGCTGGAATGGATAACGAAACTTTAAGGAACATATTTGTTCCTTTCTATACAACGAAAGAACACGGAACTGGGTTAGGACTTGCAATTGTCCACAGGGTGGTCGAAGAACACGGTGGGCAAATTTTTGTAGAGAGCGAAAAAGGAAAGGGCACCAAATTCGTGATTCTTTTGCCAAAGAGGGAAACCAAATGAAAGTTAAAAAATACCGAATCCTTGTTGCAGATGATGAAGAAAATATAAGAATGCTTCTAAGCGAGACTTTAAAAGATGAAGGCTACGAGATCATTGAAGTAACTAACGGAGATGAGGCAGTAAAAGAAGTTAAAAAATCTGACTTTGATTGTGCTCTTATGGATGTTAGAATGCCAGTTTTAGATGGAATGGAAGCTTTCCTTAAAATAAGAGAAATAAGAAGTAATTTACCAGTAATTTTTCTAACAGCCTACGGCAGTTCAGATCTTGCGATAAAAGCAATGAAAAAAGGCGCATATGACTATCTAACAAAACCATTTGATCTTGAGGAATTGAAGGTAAAAGTTAAGAAAGCAATTGAACTTAAAGAACTAACAGATAATGCCCCAAAATTTGAAAAAGATGAAAATAGGTATATATCAGATGAAATAGTCGGGAATTCTCCAAAGATGCAAGAAGTTTTTAAACAGATCGGAAAGGTTGCAGAATCTGATGCGACTGTCTTAATAAGGGGAGAAAGTGGAACAGGAAAAGAACTTGTTGCAAAAGCTATACACCATCACAGCAACAGAAAAAACAAACCTTTTATAGTTGTAAATTGCGCTGCTATTCCTGAAACTTTACTGGAATCGGAATTATTTGGACATGAAAAAGGCGCATTTACGGATGCATATGCAAGAAGAATAGGGAAATTCGAGCAGGCTCAGGATGGAACAATTTTCCTTGATGAAATTGGCGATATGAGTTTAAACTTACAAGCTAAACTTCTGAGAATCCTCCAAGAAAAGACTTTTAGCAGAGTTGGAGGTAACGAGACAATTGTTAGTAACGCAAGAGTTCTTGCTGCAACGAACAGAAACCTTGAAAAACTTGTTGAAACTGGTGAATTTAGAGAAGACCTATTTTATAGACTAAATGTTGTGACTATATGGCTGCCGCCTTTAAGAGAAAGAAAAGAAGATATTCCTCTTCTTGTAGATTACTTTGTTGCAAAATATGCAGAAAAATACAAAAAGGATGTGCGCGGAGTTTCTAAAGAGGTGTTAGAACTCTTCCTTGATTACGATTGGCCGGGCAATGTTAGAGAACTTGAAAATGCGGTTGCAAGAGGTGTAATTGTAACTTCTGCTCCGCTTATTTTGATCGAAGACTTACCTCAAACTTTAAGAGATAAAACAAAGCAAGAACGACAAGGTGAAGTAAAAGTTGAAGGACAATTAGAGGAAGAAAATCTTAATTTACCGAAGCTCATTGAAAAAATTGAGAAAGAAGCAATAATAAAGGCACTTGAAAAAGCGGAAGGCAATAAAACAAAAGCTGCACAAATACTAGGTATCTCAAGAAAGTCTCTATTTAACAAACTTAGGTATTATAATCTAATAAAGGAAGAGGATGAAAATGGAAAATCTGAAGAGAGTTGACGAGTTAAAAGATGAAGTAATTGCATTAAGAAGGGAAATCCATATGTATCCAGAAACTGCATTCGAAGAATACAGGACTTCTGAGCTTGTGTATAATTACCTTTCAAAACTTGGGCTTGATGTAAGGAAAGGGATAAATAAAACAGGAGTTGTTGCAGACTTACTAGTAGACAATCCTAAAGGCACAGTTCTATTGCGAGCTGATATGGATGCGCTTCCCATCCAGGAGCAAAATAATGTGCCTTACAAGTCGAAAATTGACGGGAAAATGCATGCATGTGGACATGACGCCCACACCGCAATCTTATTAGTTGCAGCAAAAGTTCTTTCCCAGTTGAAAGATAAGTTGCAATACAATGTAAGGTTTGTTTTCCAGCCATCTGAGGAAAGAGATCCAGGTGGTGCGATTGGAATGATTAATGAAGGTGTCTTAGAAAATCCACATGTAAATTACACCTTTGGGCTTCATGTTGCAGGATTTTATAAAGCAAATACGATTTATATTAAAGATGGAATTATGATGGCAGAAGCAGATAGTTTTATCCTTAAGGTGTTTGGCTCTGGTGGACATGGTGCATATCCACATAAAGCAATAGACCCTATTTTAATTTCCTCGCACATAGTTATTGCTCTTCAGGCAATAGTTTCAAGAGAAATAGACCCACTCGAGAATGCAGTTTTATCCTTTGGGAAAATAACATCAGGAGATGTCTTTAACGTAATACCTGAATCAGCGGAGCTTGAGGGAACAGTAAGAACATTGAAGCACGAACTATCTGAATTTATTAAAGAAAGAATAGAAAAAATCTCTAAGCAAATTGCCGAATCCTTTAGAGGGAAAGCCGATTTAAAGTATTCATTTGGCTATCCCCCTCTTGTAAACGATAAAAATGCAACCCAATTTATAAGGAACCTTGCAAAAGAAATAGTAGGCGAAAATAATGTTTTTGAGGCACCGATTTCAATGGGCGGGGAAGATATGGCATATTTCCTAAAAGAGCGCCCAGGTGCTTTTTACTGGCTAGGCGCACTGAACGAAGAAAAAGGAATAATCTATCCTAACCATTCTCCAAAATTTGATATTGACGAGGATGTTTTACCGACCGGCGTAAAAATGCATGTTGGTACCGTCCTTAAATTGAGCGAGACATCCATTTAAGACTATTCCAAAGAGTTGTTCGCAATTGAAAATTGAAAAGTAATTTTTCTTTTATAAGCAATAGGAACATATTGCTTAATAAATTGTGGATAACTTACTCAAGTTTCAAATACACAGGGTGATAGTTTTGGGATCCCTTAAAAAATTATAAAAGGGCTTTAAAAAACGTCATTTGAAAAGCTACTAAAAGGAATTTGCATATAAACGAAAAAAATGAGGGGTAAA
>JAEMPV010000024.1:0-2920 GCA_022759145.1 Caldisericum sp. | reverse complement strand
AAATTTAATACTAAATTACTCTAACGCCTTTCATAAAAACAAGGCTTACAATACCAGTAGTATCGTATGGAGCGCCATCAAACCCTACGAAATTCGGAAGACCATCTTTTTCGATTTTCCCAAGATTCTCTTTTCCAATGATTTTTGCGGGAATGAGTGTGATAGTTTTTAATGCTTCAACTTCGCTTAAGCCCTCCTTTATAAGAAGCCCTGCGTTCAGTCGTAAATATTTACTGGGGAACATTGGATGTCCTGATGTAAGAGCAGTTAAGATTCCCTCACTTATAAGTTCTAAAGGTACTTTGGGTGATAAGCCTTTTAGTTCAATCGACCAGCGGGGGAACATAATCGGTCCATATACTACAGGAATGTTCCTTTCCTTTAAAAGATCTTTAACCATATTTGACTGAACTCCATAGAGTATTGCCATTCTTAGGCCAAACTCTTCACCAATACGGATTGAAGTTGCGATATCATCTGCCCTGAAACTTGCAAAAAATGCCAAATCTTTGCCTTCAAGAAGTGGAATAAGTGATTCAAAGCCTAACGAAAATTCTTTACGCTCCTTATTGTATTCTTTTGCCTTATATAGCGTATCCCTTATGAGGTAGGCTATACCCATTCTTGTCATAGGAGTTTTGCCCTTTGGTCCATATGTACTCTTAGGCTCAGTATTTATGGAAAATTTTACACCAAGAGGATTTTCAATTGTCATATCAAGTATATGTTTTCCTCGATTGTAAACAAGGACACCGTGTCCACCTATTGGGTTTGCGTTGCCAGGAAGGATAAGACTTATGAGACTTCCACCTTTTACTGCCTTTTCAAATGCTTCGTCGTAAGGATTAACTCCATCTGCTGCAAATAATTCGGGTGTTGCTGGATTAGTTGCCTCGTCAAGATCATCTCCCTCAATTCTTCCAAGAGACTCTTCTTTAAGACCAATTCCGCTTCCCAGGTCTATTATTGGAGGCATTAAAAAGTCTACATTGTATACTTCCTTAAAATTGTCATTTATATCTTCTCCAATGTGGAATATTTTTTCTTCATCAAAAACAACGACTCTATCCTCAAGAATTTCTTCACCATTAAATAGCTTCTTTGCATATATCTTATACATACTTGCCTCCTTCAATTATTACTTCGCCCTCTAATAAAACAGTATCTGCTTTTGAGAGAACTGAAAATGGATTTCTATCGAACATTACTAAGTTTGCAACTTTACCCTCTTCAATACTTCCATAGTCGGAATCAATTCCAAGAATTTGTGCAGGGTTTATGGTAATTAATTTTAGAGTTTCATCAAAGCCTAATTTACCTTCATATGCAACGAGTCCAGCCTGGATTAAAGCATAACCTATTGAAACAACAGGATGGTCAGTCATTAGTGCAACTTTTACACCTGCTTCAACGAGTTTTTTAGGGTTCTCGAACGAGTTAGGTTTTGTTTCAACCTTGGGAGAAACATCAAGAATTGGTCCTAAGATTACTGGTACATTTTCTTTGGCTAAGAAGTCCCTTATCTTAGCGGAATCTGTCCCATGCTCTATTACTACATCTAATCCAAATTCGTGTTTTGCAATGCGAATTGCTGTTACTATGTCGTCAGCTCTGTGCGAATGTATTCTTAGTGGTATTTTGTGGTCGAAAACGAGAAAAAGGCTTTCCATGTTTAGATCAAAATCAACTTTTTCACCACTTTTCTTTTTCTCGTAGTAATTCTTTCCTTTATAAAGAGTTTCTCTGAATACCTTTGCTGTTCCCATCCTTGTTGTTGGAAGCTGGTTTTTGGAAGAATATACCCTTTTGGGATTTTCACCAAAAGCACATTTAAGTCCGGCGGGATTCTTTATAACCATCTCGTCTACAATATTTCCATACGTTTTCATAGTTACACTTAATCCACCTATTACATTTCCTGAACCTGCTCCTGTAAAAACAATTTCAAAACCAGATTCAAAAGCCTCTTTAAAAGCTGGATCGTACGGATTAATTGAATCAATTGCCCGCAGTCCGGGTGTCGCAGGGTTAGTCATTTCGTTTCCGTCGGCATCCATTTCTGTCCCCTCTAACGGAAAAGTCCCAAGGTGAGTGTGAGCGTCAATGAATGATGGGAAGACCATTTTACCTTGTGCATCAATAATTCTTGTTTTTGATAAATCGACTTCGGGTGGTTCATTTGACACCTTTTTAATTCGTTTTCCTTCAATAAGCACAAAGCCATTTTCTATTACGCCTTGTGTTATTGTATGTATTCTTGCATTTTTAATTAATAGCATCTAACGCCTCCTTCCTTGCCTATTTTACACCTTAACTTTAATTTTCGGAATAGTTTTTTAATATATTTTGGTATAATTATTACGTGTACAGTAATATATAGGAGGCAAAAATGTATCCAAAAATTATAGTTGAGCATTTTATGAACCCAAAAAATGTTGGCATTATAAATAACGCATCTGCTGTAGGATCATCAAATACTGAAGGTGGAGGAAAAGCAGTATTTTATCTTTTGATAGAAAGTGGCTTTTTAAAGGATTGCAAATATCAAGTTGATGGCTGCCCTTATGCAATTGCAAGCGCTTCTATTCTTTCAGAAAGCATAAAGGGTAAGAGTATTAGCGAGCTAACAAATATAGACATCGATTATTTTTTAAATTACTTTGATCTTCCAAAAGAAAAGCTAAACTGCATAAAGCTTGTAGTTGATGCATTTAACGATGCTTTGAGAAAATTTAAGGGGATATAACCTTGTTTTTCAAGAAAATTTTAAGGCTCGTAGAATTTTTATATTCGATTTTGATATTTCCAAAATTAATGGAAAATTCATTTGGTAATGTTACATAGTTCGGAAAATTTGTTTTCAAGTAATCTTTCGAAACCAGGGGAAAAGCGTAAACTTTTACTATACTGATCCTTTTAT
>JAEMPV010000023.1 GCA_022759145.1 Caldisericum sp. | reverse complement strand
AAAAGCACATCCCTCATCAAAACAATAGACCGCCACCCATACCAGAAAACTCAAGCCCCAAGACAGCTACATCTCATTCATAAGAAGCCAAGACTCCGCACAACAAGCCATCGTCCCATGCAAAGACCTAAAAGACTAAAAACATCAAACAGCATCCCAGAGCTCAATATCCCTTTCTACTTCCCCATACGTAGACCACGCCAACCTATATCTTAAGCGCGCTCTTTAGCCCAATTTATAAATGTAAATATTTTCTTGAGTAACACCATTTGGATTTGTGTTATTTCTTTTCTTGAATAGTTTTCTCTTTTTTATAACATCACTAAATTCTTCGGTAAGTCTAAGTTTATTATGATTTGCTAATAGGTGCTCGGCTAAAATTTTTCCTATAGGTATTTTGTAACCAGCAAGAGTCGTATCAGCTAAAACAAGGACAAGCGTCGAGGAGCTAGCAAGATTTTCGATAATATTATCAAGGGCTTTTGTTATGGAGCCAAAATAATTTTCATAGTATTTTATCAAATGTTCTTTCCCGCTTTCACGAATTTTCTCCTTATAGTATTCATAAAGACCGGAATTCACCTTGTAGGCCACTGGTTTGTAGGGTATTTCATGTTTTCTCAACCACATAATTTTATCCATTGGAACCCCCAGCCATTTAAGATCTAATTTGAAGCTTCTAACATACTCGTGAGCAATAAGGTAAGGTGGACTTGTAACAATACAGTCTACATTTGAGACTGGGATCTCCATTTCTGATATGTCAAAAAATCCATGCGTTTGTGGCTTAGGAATATTTATTTTTGGAAGCGAAAGCAGTTTCTGCATTGTGTTTTCGAGTTCTAAGAGAATTATTTTTTCTACATTTCTGTTTTTTCTCAGCAATTTTCTTAATTTGGTTCTTTTGACATTACTCCTATAATACTTGGCCACACTGTCATCAGTAAATGAGAGCTTTCTCGTAATTCTAAGAGAAAGAATTGCAAAAGTGGCCCAAGGAATATTTTCCTTATATGGTCTCCATGTTAAATCATTTTTATCGAAAAAAGCAACATTCTCATGAAAGGTTCCCCAAATTTTCTCTAGAACAGGGACAACTCTACTCGGATACCAGTAGAAGAGCTCCTCCTCGGTACAACATTTAAAGACCTCGGAAGAGTTTAAAGCTTTTTTAATCTTTCTCGTTGTATCAGCAAGTGCTCGAGAGCCTTGATTGAGAATTTCATAAGCATATTCAACAAAGATATCTATCATTGGTAATAAATCCAAGCCATATGAATCTCGGAACCCCAACAAGGAAGCAGCAAGCAACCCACTTCCAGACCCTGCAAAAGGATCAAAAAACACTTTTCCATCGCAATATTTACTTACGAGGGAAACAACAAGTCCAGCATGGAACCTAGCGGGATAATAGTAAATTGTCCCCAATTTCTGTAAAAATTGGGAAAGCTCTTGCAAGTTTACCACCTCTTTTTACAAAACAAATTTAAGGTGGTTGTCCATCACTTTTGACAACATCCTCAAGTATCAGGTTTGCTATGTTCCTCGATACTACCCATTCCTTCAGAAGGGGATTCTTGAGTGAACAACCCTTATCAATCTGTACACAATTATAGCATCCGTCAAAACAGAAAGGTACAACATATTCATAGATAGCCTGCAAATAATATCTTACTTCTTTTTTAAAATCTCTTTCAGTCTTGTCTATATCTGTCGGGCGCACGATTTCTTCTAGGAAATCCCTTATAAGACCCTCTTTATGTAGCATAAGTCTTCTAAATTCACTTAAAGGAAGCGATAACATGTCATCTAAGCCATCTAGCCCAAAGAGCGAACGGAGATATTCCGTAAACTTCGTCAGAATGCTCTGCGTTGAGTCTCCAAGTTTTTTAGAAAGATAATTGTCCGCAACCAGGAGGGCTGGCTTAATTTTTTCACGCCGAGATTGCCAATACCGGTCACAGTTTTTGTCGTCGAAGTATTTTAGCATCTCACTAGCAAAATTCTTGAAATTAAAATTCTTTAAGACTTCGAACCAATAAGATGAGGAATACGACTGAGTATCAAAAACAAGTATAATGCCTTTTGGATGCTGTCCTGATGCTCCACGAAGCCTATAATGATAGCCATCAATAACAACATTTACAAAATAAGGTGTGCTTTCCACGGCTTCGTATAAATCCGAAAACTTCCTTTGAGATTCGGAGTCAGATTTAGGTATAATGATCGCAGTTGTCTCGAATAACCGTGACTTAGGAATCTTGAGTTCCTCAGAAAGATAACGGATCAACAAATGCGAAACACCATGAAGCCCATATTCAAGCAAAAGTAATGTAATTTTTTTCGAAAGTATCCTTACATCTAAACGTACATCGATGTTCTTCTTCACAGAATCGCGATACTCCTTGATAAGTTCATTCAAATACAAAAGATAGGCCGCCATGAGTTTTGTGCTCTCATTGGGATTCCTATCTGCATTTTTGGCGATTTCCTCTAATTTTTGTAAAAGATTTAAAAGAAATTGACCCCTGTTATATGCGACATAAGTTCTCCAAACTGCTATTTTTTGTCCATTAGTGTTTTCTGAGCCCTGTGTTCCTAAAGGTATAAGATGTAATTGATAAAAAATAGTCTTACGAGAATCAAGTTCTACATAGACAGGAGTTAACCTGTGAGGTAATTTCCTTTTTATATAATCTCTAAAATCTTTACGTCCCTGAGCTGCATTCTCTTTTTTATCCTGAGACTCAACAGAAAAAGTAGATCCCTGTACTAAAAAAGCGTTAGCCAATACCTTTAACAAAGCCCTCGAATTTAGCGAGCAGTTGAGAGAATTATATTTATCACTTTGTATCTTTTCTATATGTGAAGGGGTGAAAGACAATTCTTTCTTGCCTTTAACAGTTTTTACCAATGACCATGCATCAATTATCATGTTATACACGCAATGATTCAAGTGCGTCACTAAATTGTTAAGATCAATTTCTGCTAGAAGTGCTCCCGAATCATATATATTAATGGATGACAGCTTATTTACATCGATGTTCGATCTGCCACTCTGACTTCTCAGTAAATAATATTCATAAGATAACAGAGGGGCTGGGAAAAATGGGAAAAGATATGTTTTGTAGTAACTTTTTTCTTCCAAAACCAGGCTCCCAAGAAGGGTTTGAATAACATCCAACGAAAACAAACTGTTGTTTTGCATAGTAGCATAGAATGGCCAATAAAGTATCTGCGGATATGTCGTAATCTTGTCAATATTTACCCTCTCAATTTGAATATCTTTTGAGCTAAAACTGTGAGAAGAGATAGGTGTTTCAATAACTATTTCGTTAAATGCCTTTTTTTGTTCAAAATTGTCTGGCAACCCTATTATAAAAAACTCTTCAATATCTGCAGATTGCGTATTTTGTCTTGGAACAATTTTTATGCCAAATTTGCCTCTATCCTCACCTATGTATAGTAGAACATGTAAGATTTTTGTGGATCTGTAGATCTTAAGATAGTGAATGGTCGCTAAAATATTGCTTTCTTCTCCACATCGCTCTTTCAATTCATGTATTTGATCCAACTCAAGAGCATCTGTTCCAATATAACTTGTTAAGGGCAATCCTATACCAGACGAAGGTTTTATTTCTTTAATTTCAAGTATATTGTTTATTTCGTCAATCTTTAGCTTCCCGCAAAAATAACTCCCCTCGTTGTTTAATGGGAAGAAAGGAAAATTAATAGCAGCCATGATTCTTACACCTTATTCTCCCAGCTGTATCCTTAAAGGTCTTTCTTTTATTAAAGTTTGTGCTGGATCCCTTTCCATTTTTATTATTCGTCGTCCTTTTCTAATAGATACGAGTAAATGATTATTAAAAGGATTACCAATATCATCCAATACTCCTGGGGCTAGAATATCCAGCAAATATAGCTTCTTAGAGAGATATTCCTGTGCGGATTTTACCTCAGAAAACTCGTCAATATCCTTAGTAATTGTGGAATTTCCATCTTTAAAATAATCAGAGTATACTGAAAACTGTTTATCTAAACATGAAAGCAAATTAGCCTGTACTGAAAAAATTTTATTCCATAACTGAGATGGCCAATTTAAATAATATTGTGTTACTGTGTTTCTGTATTTTTCTTCTAAAAGAAATAAATAATTAGACCAATAATTTATCATTCTAGCATGTGGAATCAAGTTCATCCTTATAAATTGTATACGAGTGCTTTCATTTTTATTTGCATCCTCTAAATCTACTTTAATATCAGAAAGAACTTTGTATGCAGAGGTTAATTCTCTTTCAAGATCCTCTAAAGCCTTTTTGTTTCTTATACGCATACGAAATGCTAGAATTTCCCGTAGGGCCTTAACAATATTATTGTAGGCTTCTTTGATAGCCACATCAGAATTTTGAGAACCTGTCGAGAAAGTTTCCCACAACATCTTTGCCTGTTCTATCCATCTTTCATATCGCACCTCTAGTTCGTTATTTATTTGTCTTATAGCATCTGAGCTTACAAACTCTTGCAAAACTTGTGCTGTTGGACACATCTCTGCCTCCTGTATACATTTATCAACGTATACTTTTGTTAAATGACGAAGTACCACATCAGCATTACTAAATGGGTTAAACGTTTTAGGACTTGTAAAGTTATATACATATTCAACCGCCTCCTGATCCCTAGAAAATATTAGATCCTCACCTGTATTACGGAGCACTAGCACCAAGGTGGAAACATAAAGTGAAGCCATGGAACGACCACTACGCCCCATTCTCTGGTTTAATTCTATTGATGATGGCTCGCAAGCAAATTGTAGAACTACGGGTACATGCTCTATATCAACTCCAAGCTCCATTGTAGACGTTGAGAGGACAACAAGTGGAACCGGTGTTTTTTCTCCTTTCATACGGGACTCGATGATTGTTCTTTCTTCTCTACCTAAGTCTCCATGGTGCATTAAAATAAGATACTTAATATTTGCAAAGCTTGACCCCTCAAGATTCCTAAGAAACTCTGAGTATCTTCCCCTACCTTTATTTTCTGTCGTGAAATAAGCTGATGCAAAAGCATTGATCCCGTCTATGAAATATTTTACATTATTATAGAGAGTTTTATTCTCCAAAATTAAGGATTTCATCTCACTGTATGATTGTA
Source organism: Caldisericum sp. (assembly GCA_022759145.1). Lineage (NCBI taxonomy): Bacteria > Pseudomonadati > Caldisericota > Caldisericia > Caldisericales > Caldisericaceae > Caldisericum > Caldisericum sp. The sequence continues at coordinate 3,575 of JAEMPV010000023.1, read as the reverse complement.
ATTTTTTACTGCCGAATAAAATGATGTCATCCAATTTAAAGTAAAGCGGTAGAACTGTAAAATCCTTTAGAATGTTGTCACACGTTAGAAGATGATATAAAGATGAATGTGAGCTTAGTGTCGAGTCAATGTAGGGGATGACTTGCTCTAATGCTTTTTTTCTCGGTTTATTTTTACTTAACAAGCTATAGGGATAAAACTCTGTAAACAAAACCCTGTCTGCCAAGTCTTGAGCGTCTAAAATTTGACGTTCCATAAATTTGTTATAAATATCCTTTAGAGTTGACTTTGAATCTATAAATATAAGACCCAGTGACCTTGCAAACTCCTTACCAAGCCTACTGAGCCTCGATCTATAAACGTGGAGCCAATGGAGTAAGGCTACTTGAACCTCAGCTAATGCAGTCCAAGAATTTTTAAATGGATATGGAACAATTACAATTGCTGTCTTTACCTTAAACGGATATCTCCAGATAATATTATCACTCGGATTCTGAATTTTTACATTTAGATCCTTCAAAACACTTTCATCATAGTCTAAGTAAACTATAGCATGCCCCTTTCTAAAAACCTCAAACACGGGTTCTGAAAAGAGATTTCTTAAAAAGTTTTCAACAGAGGGGCTTAAAGATGGATATTGCTGAGAAGTTTTTAGCTTAAAGAATCCAATTATGTTGCCAGAGTAAAGCTTATTCCCATTTTTAGAGATTATCTCCTGGTCGCTCAATGTTGCGCTCGAAACAACTATATCTAAGTCTTTAACTAGCTCGCTCACATCTCTAGGAATTGTTTTTTGAAGTAGGCGAGCTCTAGTGTAGAAAATCTTTAGGAGGGCTGTGGCGATGATGTCGAGATTTTCTTTAGCGTATACATGTGCCTCATCTATGATTATTGTCCTAATAGTCCCCAAGATTTCTTTGTAGTCCTCAAGATTTGTTGCCTTCAATGCATCATTAGCTAATCGATAAAGTATGGAGTGATTCGTGATGAGGATGTCATATTCTTCAAAATAGCTCCATCCCTCGTCTTTTAAATCCTTTAACCATTCGATAGGTCTAGAATCTGATGTTATCTCGCATTTATCTTTGGTAAGGAATACTTCATACTGATTTCCGGCAACTCCATGGCATATTTTATAATTTTGTAACAGTAGGCCACGTAATTCACTGAACTCATTGGATCGAGGCCTTCTTATGTCCAAACTGTCTCCGTCTCTTATTCCTAAAATGATTTTTTCCAGACCTTCTTCTTCAAGTAATTCGTTAATCATGTATGTTATTTCTATTATTTTACCCAGCTGATCCCGTGCTAGCGCCTTACGTGGGTAAAGAATAATTGTCTTCGATTTAAGGCCAAGTATTTTGTATGTTAATGTCTTCACTAGCGCGAAAATTAGAAAAATTAGTGTTTTTCCACTCCCAGTCGGAGATGTAATAGCTGTCAGGATGTTTTCTCTTTCACTTCCAACTCGAAACATCCATAAAAGGTACTGATATTGATATTGACTTATTCTTTTATATTTTGAGGACAATTTTTCGAGCGCTCTTTTTACTATTGCATATGTTTTTTCAACCTTTTCAGAATTCTCGTTAATATTGTTTTTAATAGCGACGTTTTTTATATAAAGCTTAATAACATTAAGTAATTCTTCATCTGTTAGTCTTTTCATAGAAGTCCATTCCTTTTGCAGATAACTGGTAGGCGGAGGGGGCTCAATCAAAAAGGGCAAAACATTTGCCTCTAAGGTTGCTGGATTAAAAGGTAGAGAAGACGCCGTGCTTGAATATTTGTATAGCATCCCATGCAAAGTCTTAAAGAAAATACTATCAACTTTTATGGAATTACTAGCTAGTTTCTTCTTAAGTTTATCAACGAATAAATTAGAAATGTTTTCAGGCTTAATATTGAGCGCTGCAAAAAAGTTACTTAATCGTAGATACGTTTTTAATTCATATAAAGCATGAGGGTTGTCTTCGTTGAATTCAGCAAATACTAGTCCTGAAGGATTCGAGGTTAGAAGACTTTTAGCAGACAGCATATTTAAATTATCTGAAGGAGGGCTAGGAACTGGGTAAATTAAACCCAGATCTATAAGTTCTAAAATAAGGTCTACAATTAGTTCCTCCATCGATAAGTTTTCGATATGTTGTGTATTACCTTTCAAAAACGAAAGCATCTTTGACAGTTTCATTTTTATTTTTGAAGTATCACATTTCGGCTCTGGACTTATTGGCTTCAAAATGTTATATCCACACTCTATTCTCCTTATTCCATTTATAATTGCATAAGCCAAGACATATATGTCTATTCCCCTACTGGGATTCGGTTGACCAACGTAAAGTGGATAGGAGGAACCATAATATACTATCGTGTCCCCGGTGTTAACTCCTTCCTCCAAAATAGAATTTGTCCTCATTACTGCTATTTCATTCAACAATATTTCATGATAAACCGCTATAATATCGTCTAAAGGTCTATATTCAACAGGTACAGTGCTCATGAATTGTCCACCTCCCTAGACAAACGAAAAGGACACCTAGTGTTTTGACACAAGTAACATAGATCGCTAATTACATAGAGGTTATTTTCATCTTGCTGCAAAACATTTTCCACTAAACTTTTCCCTAGACTTATTAACCAGTTCTTACCTTTTCCCGTTATTTTGATAGAAAAAGGATTAGTAGGGTGCTCACCAAAATAATTATAGATTAAATAGAGTTGAAGATCCTTTTCTAATTCTTTAGTTTGCTCTATAAACATAAAAGCATATATCGCAAGCTGCATAAAATCCTGAATTCTTGCATAGTGCGCCCTGGTTGATTTAACTTCAATCAAATAGATATTTTTGTCATCTTCACACAACAGATCAATATATCCTCTAATGTCTCCGTACCTAACCTCAAACCCCTCCTCACAATTAATATTCCTAGCCTCAAAAAGCTTCCTTATATGCTGCAACATAGCCTCATGCTTTTCTGAGGCCCTTCTTAGGATTTCCTTATTAACCTCAAACCCTTTACAACCTATCGGTCTCTGAGACAACTCTCGGACACCAATTGACCTTTTATTCTCTACATTCATCTAATAAACACCACTAAGTTGGAGGATCTTTGAAGTAGCAAGCATCCCAATTATAAACTCTTTGACATCGTTTTAAAATTTTCTGTTTTCAATATTGAAAACCGGTAAACTACGTTTTCCCAAGTATAAGGTTCTTTATTAAGTAGACAGACGAGATGAGAAAATAAAGAGTTGCAAGCATGAGAGCCTAAGCTTTTACATTTGCAAGAAATCTCCGAGATCTCTGATTGCCTTGAATGCTAGTAGATAGTGTAAACTTATAACGCAGAAAATACGTCATTGAGATGTAAGCTTTTTAATTTCCTTTGTCAAAAACTAGCTATTCCGGTGTATATGTCGGAAAGCGACATGCGTCAAATAATGTGAAATTTTTATATCTTGCAATAGAAAAATATGTATGAAACAAATGTCCAGCTATGACAAAATTGAGGGTTTTAGATATTGGGATCCAGAGGGCTGGAGAAGTTTCATCCGGGAACACATAGTTCCTCTCC
>JAEMPV010000022.1 GCA_022759145.1 Caldisericum sp. | reverse complement strand
ATATTGAGAAATACATCGCAAAACAAAACGAAATTTCAAAGAAATTGCTATCAATTATTTGAGGGGGTGATGTTCACCCCCTCAACACTCCCCCAGAAAGAATTTAAAGTCTTTTTGGGGAAAAGGCGGAGATCCTTCGCTACGCTCAGGACGACACTTCGCGTCGGTTCAAAAGGGGGGACTTTTGCCCTTCCCGTTATTTGTCACCCCGAGCCGCATTTGCGAGGGGTCTTCTCTAAATCGAGGAGGTGAACTGACCCTCCTCCAACTCCACCCAAAAACAAATCTTAATAACTCATTTATTATTGACAAACTTCTTGAAATCCTATACACTATGCTTGTATCTAAAAAGGTGATGTGAATGGATAAAGCAATTGTTGTTAAGAATTTGACTCGTATATACAGAAAAGGTAAGGAGAGTTTTCTTGCTCTTAATGGCATATCCTTTGATGTAAACTGGGGTGAAATATTTGGCTTCTTAGGACCTAATGGCGCAGGAAAAACAACAACTATAAAAATCCTTTCGACACTTTTGTATCCTACTTCTGGCCGAGCGTTTGTTGGTGGTTTTGATGTCCTTTCTGAGGTGCAAAAAATAAGGGAAATTATAAACCTGGTTTCAGGTGGCGAGTCTGCTGGGTACGGCATCCTTACTGTAAAGGAAGCACTCTGGATGTTTTCACAGTTTTACGGAATACCTAACAAAATTGCAAACGAGAGGATCGAATACTATCTTAAACTTGTAGATATGTGGGATGCAAGATCTACTCTCCTAAACAGGCTTTCAACTGGGATGATGCAAAAGATTAACCTTGTGAGGGGTTTGATTACCGATCCCAAAATTCTATTTTTAGATGAGCCTACAATTGGGCTTGATGTTGAGGCGGCACGCACAATTAGAAATATTGTATCTAACTGGGTAAAGGAAAAGCCAATGAGGACAGTTCTTCTTACGACACATTATATGGCAGAGGCAAACGAGTTATGCAACAGGGTAGCCATCATAAACAAGGGCAAGATAGTTGCGCTTGATACTCCTGAAAACTTAAAGTCATCTATCTCAAGTGAAAAGTACTTTGAAATAGAGACGATGCTTCTTTCAAAAGAAACTTCCGAGGAAATTAAGAATTTTTTAGATGATCTGGGCATCGCTTGCTCAATTAAGCATGATTTTGAAAGCAATAGAAGTATTATAAATCTAAGTCTACCTGAAGAGCGCATGATTGCAAATGTTATTCAAAAGATTGTCGAAACCCAAAAAGACATTTTGACATTAAGGAAAATAGAACCAACTCTTGAGGATGTTTTTATTAAACTTGTTGGAAAAAGGTTAGAGGATGAAGAAGAAAGTTGAGTTATATCTTAGAACTGTTTGGGCAAGAGCCTATGTAAGGGTTGTAGCACAGTTCAAAAGAGACCTAAACTGGATGATAAGTTCAGTGATAGGTGCATTCCTCACAATGGCTACATATATTTATGTCTTCAGAAGTATTAACGCAAGCGAAGAGTTTGCGGGAATTATCCTTCTTGGCGGATTTATGACGCCTTACTGGCTCAATGTGCTTTGGTCGGTTGCATCACAGCTATATTGGGAAAAAGAGATGGGAAATCTTCAAATGATAGTTCTTTCGCCTGCACCACTTTCAGCATTTTTACTCGGGCTCACTTTAGGCGGTTTTATCCATACAACTTTCAGGGCTCTTCTTGTCCTTTTTGTTGGAGTTTTTGTCTTTAAAGTTACAATTCTTGTTTCGAATCCTTCCGCAGCCATCATAGTCTTTTTTATTTCTATATATGCACTTTATTCAGTTGGCATGATGTTTTCTGCACTTTTCCTTTTTTACGGAAGAGAATTATGGAGAGTCATGTTACTAATTCAAGACCCTGTATCAATTGCTTCGGGATTTTACTTTCCTATAAAAGTTTTAGGGACTACTTTTGCTGCAATCGTTTCTGCAATTCCCCTTGCCCTTGGGCTTGACGCTTTGAGGCAAATTCTTTTAAAGAGTTATAAAATGTGGTTTCTACATTGGAAGATTGAGGCTGCGATTCTTGCTGCACTTGGCACTCTTTTCCTCGTTATTGCTCTTAAGATGCTTGTCTACATTGAGATGCTTTCCAAGAGGGAAGGTAAATTAACACTAAAATGGCAATAATCAGGGGCTTAATTGCGTCAATTTATGTAGGTATACAAATCGAGAGCAACTGGACCAAAAAGTGGCTTTATGCTATCTATATTCTTCTTTTTGCATTTTCGACAACGCTTCCTGTAATTATAATTTACGGTTTTCTTGCAAGGGGATTTAATACTGATGTTTTCGGGTTTGCTTTTGTTGGCTCTCTTTTTTACTTTGTTTTTTCTTCATTATTTTTCAACACATCTTTTACTGTAATTGACGATAGGGAGCACTACAGGATGCTTAAATATATTATCGTCTCAAAAACGAACTATGTAATATACACGCTTGGCAGGGCTATAGGCTATGTGATTTTGCAGGTTTCTGCAAGCATTATTGTGTTACTTATATTTATTCCTGTTTTTAGATTAACCCTTTCGGTTAACGTCTGGCTGCTAATGGCGGCTCTTGTTGCTGGTTTTATTGGCTCCTTTGGAATTGCTCTTATGTTTGCAAGTTACTACCTTTTATCGATAAGAGAAGAGACAAGCGTTATGGATATACTTTTTGGCGCACTATTCTTAATAAGTGGTGCAATGTTTCCTCCAACGATTCTTCCAAAATTTGGCTACTTTGCTTCTCTTTATTTTCCACTTTCTTCTGCAATTGAACTTGGAAGGTATGCTCTTTTTGGAAGACACCTTACAACATTTTTAAGCGGGTACTCCACCTTTGGTCTTGTATCGTTTACATATGCTATTAACATTTCATACTTTATTATTGGTCTTATTCTCATTAACTTTGCGTTGAAAACTGCTGTCAAAAAAGGCTATATCGACATAACAACAGCGTTTTAATTGCTAACCCTAATTCATATACCTTCCTGCGTTGATGTTGAGGACTTCTCCTGAAACATAATCAT
>JAEMPV010000021.1 GCA_022759145.1 Caldisericum sp. | reverse complement strand
TTCCTTTGAAAAACTGGCGACGACTCAACATCACTTTTTAATTCGACTTCAATAACATGGAGATCTTTTCCATCAACTTTTGCTGTGCCCAAGAGAGTAAAAGATTCGACCTTTGCACGCTCCTCACTTGATAAGAAATCTTCAGAATAATCAATCTCCTTCTTATCAAAATTTTTGAAAATATGGTTTGATAGGTGAATAAAATTTTCTCTACTGTATTCACTTTTGAGAGTTTTTTCAAGTAAGTCGTTCATTTCTCCTCCTTCTCAAAGACACATGAAAGTATAACTTTTCGAACCCTATTATTTTCTCTTGTAGGAAGCGCACTATAAACATAATCAGGAGTAAGAAGCTTTTTAAGGATTTGCAATTTCTTTTTGTTATCTTCCACCTTTGCTATTTCATTATTTGCATTTTTGATTTTAGACTTACTCAAACCACCTGATTTTACAGCATTAATAAGATCAGATATGTAATTCTTATCGGAATTTTCTTCTATACTTTCCTCAATTTTCTTAACTTCCATAAGAAACTTTTTCTCGGTGGGGCTTAGATTCATTCCAAAGGAACTTGCCTCTTCCTTTTTAAGAAATTCTTCAAATGCCTTGTAATTTTTATTGAACATATCATAGAAGAAAGACTTAACTTCAAGAGGTGGCTCATTCTCTTTGCACTCTATTTGCTTTAGCGCATCGACTGGCGCAAGTTCCAGGGATCCGTTAGCATCTGCAAGATAGAATTTGGGGAGTTTCCCAATCTTAAAAAATGTAATAACTTTGTCATCTTCGCCCTTTCTTGCAGCACGCAATTTCAAAGGCAAAGACTTAATTTTTTCGTAAAGATCCCTATTTTCATCACGAATTTTTCTTATGAAGTTTAGATATTTCAGTTCTACATCCTCTTCTTCTTTATCAAATTCATCAAGTATGTTTTTGCTGTTCATCAAGGTGAATATGCCAGAAGGATTGCTTGGGTCAAGTTCTGTAAGATATTTTGAATCTGATCCAAGGGTATTAATAAAAATAGCAATTTTCCTTTCTGCCGCAACCCTAAGGTGAATTTCCTTTTCGGTTTTGTCTGCAGGGAAAAAGTTATAAATATAGATTTTGCCGGGCGTATCGATTCTGTTTATCCTTCCAAATCGCTGGATTATTCGTGTCGGATTCCATGGAATATCAAAGTTAACTATCGCCTTTGCATCATCAAGGTTTAAGCCCTCAGAAAGCACATCAGTTCCTATGAGAATTCTATACCTATCTTCGTGATACTTGTGCCTCCTATCAAAATTTCTTATCGCCTCGTCAAACTGTTTTGACTTTGTTTTTGAACTTACTGCAACGAACTTGCCCTTTAAGGACTCGACCTCGCTAAGTTTTCTTTCAAGATAATCAAGCGTGTCTTCAAATTCGGTAAAAATGATTATCTTTTCTTTGCTCAATATAGGATCGTTCTCAAGAAGTGATTTTATTTTGTCGATTTTTGGGTCATAATTAATACGCTCCCATTTACGAAGAAGTTCTTCAAGCCGAGATTTATCCTTCTCGAGTGCATCTCTATATGTTTTATCAAAATAGTCCTTGTCAAGGGAGTTTTCTTCTATAATCTCTTTTAACTCCTCTTCATCTATTTCTTTATTGTTCAACCTCTGGATAACTTTGTCAGTGTTTGCATAAAGCACCAAGCCATCATTATCATATTTTTTTAAAAGCAAATCGTAACGATCTATTAAATTCTTAAGGCTTTTTTTAAAGGCATCAAATGAACTATCGAGGCGCTTTAAATACAGGACTTTCATTAAACCTGCAAGATAACCTTCTGCCTGCTTCTGGAATTCGATTTTATTATCATCAAATTTTCCACTTTTTATGAGCTCATTAATACCTTTCGAATTTATATAACGAAAAGGCATATAGGCAGCATATTCAAGCCTTGTTCTATTGTCGTTTGAAGCAATAAGTTTAACGCTTTCTTCAAAGAGTGCACTAAGATGATCATCCAACTCGTAAAATATGGGTTTCGGATCATCAACTTCGGGGAATTTGAGCCCTTGTTTTTCGAAATCGTCTTTAAAGTATTTAAGGATGTCTTTTCTTGTCCTGCGAACCATTATGTGGTTTAAAACTTTTTCACGAATCTCTTTTGAAATTTCATTTGATAAATTCTCAAACTCATTTTGAGAGATACTGTTTTGCCTTTGCCTTTCCTTTATTTCTTCAAACCGGTCCTTAATATGATCAAAAAACTTCTTCAAGTTTTTAATGCCAGGGATTGTGCTGTTGAATTTGTCCTGAAAAAGATAAATCTGATTTGCAATGTCTTCTGGTCGATTGTTGAGTGGAGTTGCAGAGATAAGCACGACTTTTTTGCCGCTGCATAACTCGTGCATCTTCTCGTAACTTTTGTTTAATTCGTTTCTAAAACGGTGCGCCTCATCAACGAATATGAGTTTAAACTTTCTATAATCACCTGGATCGAAATTATCCGAGGAAAGCAAACCTGCCGATATAACCTTTGGATAAACACCAAAATCCTCCATCGTCTTTTCCCAGTAATCGGTAAGCCCTGGTGGACAGACAACAAGCGGGTGGTTGTCAAGCATCTCTTTAGAGAGTAAAGATGCAACAACAGTTTTTCCAAGACCAACAACATCGCTCAAGAAAACGCCGCCATGCTCTTCAAGTTTTTGCTTTAGTTGGAGGACTGCCTCCATCTGAAATCGGAATTTTTTGTATCCTTCGGGGAGGTCGATATCCTCAAGGTCGAAATCGATTCTCTCCTCAAAATATTCGTAAAGGGTCTTTAAATAAAGTTCATATGGAGTGATTCTCTTGATGTAGGTGTTTTCCTTTATGGTTTTGATAAAGTCCTCATTAAGGGGGATGCTTTTCTCCCATAGTTCCTCAAACTTATCTTTTGCAAATTTCACATCTGCATAATCTTTTAGTTCAACATTAAACTCGAGGTTATCTTGCAAGCCTGCAACAGTAAAATTGCTTGAGCCAGTTATCACTTTGCCATAATCCTCGGAGCCTTCTCTTTTAATCATTATATAAACTTTGGCATGAAGTTTTTGGCTTGGGTATCCACGAATTTCAAGTTTGTTTTGAATTACATATTCAATAAAGCGATTTATACCTTCGTCGATATCAAAAGAAGTATCTGCATGCTCAAACTCCTTTATAATTTTGTCTCTTATTTTTTCTCTTAGCGCATTACTTCCCTCGATATCAGATGCCTTAGAAAGAAGGAGCGTTTCTTCATCGGTTCCCATTCCTATGATTATGCGGATTTTATCAACATTTTCGAGAGACTTCCATAATTTGTAAAAGCCTGTTATATAAAAGTAGCCAACTATTACATCAAACTCTTTTGTATTGTTCTGAAGGATTGCTGAAAACCTATCAGAAAGGCTTGTGCCTTCTTCATTTGTAAAAAAGTGGTGGTCGGTAAAACCCGCTTTATTTTCCATCAATACC
>JAEMPV010000020.1 GCA_022759145.1 Caldisericum sp. | reverse complement strand
GTAGCAAGCGGGAAAGGTTTCCTTCCTCCTTTTCCTTTCCCGCTGTTTTTATTTGTGAGGTGACTTGAGATAAGAAATAAAGTCAAAGAGGAAGTTTTAAACTATGCAAAAGACTTATATTTGACACCAAACAAAGAAGGTTCTCATCAGTATTCTTTAAGGGATATCGTATTAGAGATTAGACAAAGGTTTGATATTGAGTTGACGGCTCAAACTATTTTAAATTGGGCTGAAAAATACGGTTGGAAGGCTCTTTTTGAGGAAGGCGTTAAGCAAGGCATTATTGATGTCATAGCAAATCAAGACAGCGACAAATCAAAAGAGGAACAATTTATCGACGCCATAGCAAAAGCAAAGCATGATGACTTTCTAATGATAACTGACCTTGAAAAACTTGCTTATGAATTTCTAAAATCTAACGGGTTCACCAATGCCGCCGAAGCCTTGAAGGCAATCGAGATGGGTTTGAAGTATAAAGGTGAACTTCAGGAAATCAGCGAGGCAAACATCGTTGTGAGGATTAAAAAGAATGGTGATTGAAATCGAGCAGGAAGTGTTTAACCCTAAATATATAGACCTCTTAGACAACAAGAGCCGTTATCTTATTTTATACGGCGGTGCAGGTGCAGGCAAATCTTATTTTGCTGCACAGAAAATTTTAATCAGAACCTTGCAAGAGAAGAAGAGCCGTATTTTAGTAGTCCGTAAGGTTGCAAGGACATTGCGAAATTCAAGTTTTTTACTTCTAAAAGATTTAATTTCAGAATGGAACTTGACAAGTTTATTTAAGATTAACGATGTTGAGATGAAAATCGTGTGTCAGAACGGAAATCAAATACTATTCGCTGGACTTGATGATGTTGAAAAACTAAAGAGTATCGCAGGTATAACTTCAATCTGGATAGAAGAAGCAACCGAACTTTCAGAAGAAGACTTCACACAGGTTGACTTGCGATTAAGAGATCCAAGCGAATACCATCAGGTAATTTTGACCTTTAACCCTGTAAGTGCTTTGCACTGGTTGAAAAAGAGGTTTTTTGATACGATAGACAACCGAGCAGTGATTAGAAAGGCAACCTATCAGGACAATAAGTTCATAGACCAATCTTATGTGGAAGTTTTGGAAGGACTGAAAACACAGAACGAAAACTTGTACAAAGTCTATGCTCTTGGTGAGTGGGGAACGCTGTCAGAACTCATTTATAACAATTGGGACGTCAAGGAATTTGAACTCAATTTCGACGAAGTTGTTGCAGGTGTTGATTTCGGTTTTAACAATCCAAGTGCTGTTGCTTACATTGGGATAATAGACAACGAACTTTATGTTTTCGACGAGATTTATCAGAGCCATCTTAAAAACTCCGAACTCATTGACCTTTTAAAAGACAAGCCACAAGCGAATGTGTACTATCCTGACCTTGCAGAGCCAGATAGAATTGAGGAACTTGAGCAGGCAGGATTTGTAATTGGTAAGACTGACAAGGATGTCATACAAGGCATAAACTTTGTAAAGAACTTCAAAATTCACATACACCCACGCTGTGTGAACTTCATAAAAGAAATTCAAGGTTATTCATATCGTAAAGATAAAGACGGGAATGTTTTAGAAGAACCCGTAAAATTTAACGACCATTTAATGGACGCATTTAGATACGCAGTGTATTCGCATTTTAAAAAGGGAACTCCTGAGGTGGTGATAATCTGATGGGTTTATTCGATTTTTTTAGAAGAGAGAAAAATTTTTCGTATGTAGGAACGGGACTTCTCACAGGCGGTGTAAGTTCAGATATAAGTTCTCTTGAAGACGCCGCTATTAAAAATCCATATGTAAATAGAGCCTTGACCTTGCGAGCACAGGCGATTTCTGACTTAGAATGGGAAATTGTAAACGATGACAAGCCTAATCAGAAGTTAATGTCGTGGTTTGCTAATCCTGTAAACTTGACGCCGAGACAATTTTTGCAGAAAATTCAATATTGGAGAGATATAACAGGTATTGCATTTGTTAGAAAGTCCTTCCCACAACCCGAACTCTTAGACGGCGATAGAATTACACTTTTAGTAACTCCAAGCGAAATCAAAGTCCTTTATATGCGTGTTTTCTGGACTGATAGTTATGATATCTCAGAAGTCGCACTTATTACAGGGCAATCACCGTTTGTGCGTATAATTAAAGATGTAAGCCCGTTATCAACAGTCTTTGAAGACTCAAAACTTCAATATCGCCAGATGGAAGTCTTATCAAACATTTTTAACAACGGGGCTTTTTTGAATATGATTTTCACAACGCAGGATAAACTTACACCTCAGCAAATTGACACGATTAAAGAGCAGATACGAGAGAAGTACGCAGCCCCGTCAAACGCAGGTAAGGTTATGCTTCTAAGCGGTTCTGATTGGAAAGTTGTAGATATCAGAAACTCACCGCTTCAGTTTGGAATGAAAGAAGTAGATGACTTAACGAAACAGCGAATAATGATTGCATTCGGTATACCTTCGGTCTTTTTCAACGATATGCAAGGCGTTAATAAAGCCGTTGCACAAACGCAAGAGTATATTTTCGAGAAGTATGTGACTAAACCTTTAGCAAATGACCTTGCAGAGCAGATTACAACGAAGTTATTAGACAATAAAGCAGAATTCCGATTTAAGTTCACAGAAAACCTTTCGCTTGAAGATAAACAGATTTTAGAGCAAATACGAGATATACAACTCAAAAACGGCACAACATACATAAACGAGATACGCACACAGGACGGGCTTGAGCCAGTCCCATGGTGCAATCAATGGTGTGGTAATCTAAACATGACACCACTTGGAAGTGTAAGTCCACAACCTAATCCTGAGGCCGCAAAGATTTTAGAAAAATTAGAGAAAATAGAGCAGAGGCTTGAAGTGAAAGAGAACAAAGAGTTTGATTTTGATTTGATTTCAAAAGACTATATCGCAATGACTGAGCCGATGGAAAAAAGGTTAGCAAAAGAGATTATGGATATTTTTTCTAAGCAAGAGAAATACATTTTAAGCGAGTTGAATAAAAAGAAGTCTCAAAACGGGATTATTACAAAAATCAAACTTGAAGATATAGTTGATTTGACTTTGCCTGACGAGTGGAAGGATTACTACGTTAAACATCTCAAGCCGTTTATTCTTTCATTTATGCAACAGGCAGGCGATAAGGTTTTGAGTTCTCTTGGTTTTTCAGCAAGTTTCAATTTGCAAGTGCCGAAAATTCAGGAGAACTTAATGAAGTCGTTAGAGCAGTCTGCTTCAGAAGTTATACGCACCACAAGGAAAGACATTTATGACCAACTTCTCGAAGGCATTCAGAACGGCGAAGGCATACCGGACTTAGCGAATAGAATGAAAACGCTATTTGAGGAGACTTATAAAAACAGGTCTCAAACAATTGCACGGACTGAGACTATAAGTGCAACGAATTACG
>JAEMPV010000019.1:14051-21450 GCA_022759145.1 Caldisericum sp. | reverse complement strand
TTCATCATTCCACTACCTCCAATGTTGAAACTACTCTTATTACTTCCTCAAGGGTTGTTACACCCTCTGCTGCCTTCATTAGCGCATCATCCAAAAGTGTCTTCATTCCAAGCCTTTTTGCTTCAGTAAGTATCTCTTTAGAAGACGCTTGCTTCAAAATTAGCCTTTGTATTTCTGGTGTTATAGGAAGAATTTCAGAAATAGCAACACGCCCTTTGTATCCCGTATGATTGCAACTGTCGCACCCTGCTCCTTTATAGAAGGTGACACCTTCATCAACCTTGAAACCCAAGTGTTCAAGCACTTCTTTAGAGGGTGTCTGAGGCTCTTTACACTTCGGACAGATTTTTCTTATAAGTCGCTGTGCAGTTGCCCCTATCAAAGATGATGCAACAAGGAAGGGCTCTATGCCCATATCAATAAGACGAGTAGGAATTGATGCTGAATCATTTGTGTGAATCGTTGATAATACCAGGTGTCCTGTTAACGCTGCTTCAATCGCAATCTGTGCCGTTTCTCTATCACGGATTTCGCCTATGAGAATAATATTTGGGTCCTGCCTGAGGATAGCCCTGAGTGCGTTTGCAAAAGTCAAACCTGCTTTATCATTTACCTGCACCTGATTAATCCCCTTCAACTGATACTCTACAGGATCTTCAACCGTTATTATATTTTTTGTTGGTGTGTTTAGTGTGTTTAGAATAGAATACAGTGTTGTAGTTTTTCCCGACCCAGTTGGTCCAGAAATCAAAATCATTCCGTAAGGTTGACTTATGATATGCTTGAATTTTTCAAGGTTTTCGTGTGAAAATCCAAGTTGTTCAAGAGGCTTAATAGAAGAAGTTTTATCAAGGATACGCAAAACTATTTTTTCACCAAAAATTGAAGGTAGTGAAGATACACGAAAATCAACAGGACGACCTTCAAATTTTAAAGAAATACGACCATCTTGAGGAATTCTTCTTTCAGCAATATCCATATTTGAGATTATTTTAAACCTTGCAATAATTCCTGGTTGTATCTTTTTCGAAAGCCTCTGCTTTTCGTGTAGGATTCCATCAATTCTGTAACGGACTCTAACTGAGTCTTCCATTGGCTCAATATGAATATCCGAAGCCCCTTCAACAATTGCTTGCGAAATAATACTATTAACAAGCCTAACAACAGGGGCATCTTCTCCAAGCATTCTCAATTTTGATAAGTCACTTTCCTCTGTCGTTTCAACAACTTCTACATCAGCAAACTCTTCTTCTGCCTTCTTTACAACATTCTCAAGTTCGTAATATCTTTCTATAGTTTGAATTATCGCACTTTTTGGTGTCACATAGAACTTAACATTTGTGCCATAAACTGTTCTCACATAATCAACTGTATCAATATTTGTAGGATCAGAAATTGCAACATGATAGACATTTCCTTCTTTTTTAAAAACAAAAAAGCCAAAAGACTTTGCTTTTTCAGGATCTGTATAGCGAAGGATTTCTTTTTCAATTGGATACTTTACAAGGTCAATAAACTCAAAACCCCACTGTTCTGCAAGGAGTTGAGCCTGTTGAACTTCGTCAATAATACCGTTATCCATAAGAATCTTAAGAAGTGGCTCTTTTGTTACCTTTTGGACAGCAAGGTATTTCTCGAGAGTTTCCCTCGAAACAAGTCCTTTTCTAACTAAAATTTCTCCAACTTTTTCAGTCCCGGGAGATATCATTTTTCTTCACCTCTAATATCTATAATTTTCCCTTCAGAAGGCAATGTTTCTAATAGAACTCTTGCATCTTTATACTCACCCATCTTTAAAAGTTCAGTTAATGCCTTACGGGCGCTTACAACATCACCTATATTCTTCTTCATAATCGCATAACGATAAAGAATCTCTTTCTTCACCTCAGGAACTCCTTCTTCATTCAGCCCCAACTCAAGTTGCTTTAAGGCAAAATCAAGAAGCAATGTCTTTTCGAAGCACATACTTAGCATAAGCCTCATTAAAGCCTTGTTTCTATTGGATCGCAACACAAACTGGAAATATGCAACAGCCTCTTCGTACCTTTCGATAAAGTAATATAGGAAGCCAATTATAAAGTGATAGGTGGGGTCGAAAGGATTCTTTGTTTTCATTGCACTGTATCTTTCAATTATTGGCTCAACAACACCTGCATAGGAAGAATTGGGCGGGAATTTCTCAAGGAATGCAAGAATTTCCCTCTCGTCTCCCTTCTCAACAGCATAAAGGAAAGTTTTAGTAAGTGCCTGCGAGTTGAATGGATCTAACTTAAGTAACTCAAGATTCAACTCATATGCAACATTCGTTAATCCTGCTATTTCAAAGTAGTTTATAAATTTCGTAAGCGTGTCCTTATCAAGGCTCTTTATGTGTTCCTTTATACTATCGTACACAAGTTCAGCGTATTGGATTGCATTATGTTCAACAAGGCGCTCTGCCATCTTTAGAGCAACATCAGTTTTTTGGACACGCAACGCAAGTTCAAGGTGCTTTGCATAGTAGAGAGGCTTGTTTACGCCAAGACTTAAAATTTTCTCGGATAATTCATAAGCCTTCACAGGGTCATTTTGAAGTTCAATATATTCATATATAGATTGGGCAATAATTTCAGCTTCCTCTGGCAACTTGAGACCATTAAGAAGTTCTGCTCCTCTAAAATAATCCTCCAGGGATAACTTGCGTACCGAGTGTGCCTTTATAAGCCACTTTATGCTCTCTATATTATCTCCTGCTTCAACGCAAAGTTCGTAAGTCCTGTAGAAATATTTGAATTTAACGGATTCTGCAATTTCTTTCGAGTTAATAAACTTTGATACTCTTGAAATCAGGGCTTTATTATCTTTTACATAGTTAAACATCTCTTCAAGAATTGCATTAAGGCTTTCAATTGGGAACCACTTTAAAGTTTCTATTGCATCTTCTAAACGTCCAAGTTCAATGTAAGTATTGAAAATTCGTTTCTTAACATTCTCATCTTCAGGGACAAGTTCTTTTAAAGAAAGGAGTGCCTCTAATCGAGCCAAAGGGTCTATGCTATTTGTGGCGCTTCTCAAATAAAATATTGCTTCTTGCTTTCTTCCATTGTCGAGAAGTATCTTAGAAATCTTTTTTGCAACCGATAGATGAGTAGGGTCAATGAGAAGTATTTTCTCGTATATCTCAATTGCCGTATTGATATCTTTTCCTTCAAAATCAAGAGCAAGCGTTTCAAGCTTTTTTACTCCTTCTTTAATATCCCCTTTTTCAATATATGAAAGTGCTTCAACATATTCAGGAATGTCCTCAAGATTCAATCTTACTGGCTTGGGCTGTTCAACCTTTTCTTCAGAAGTTTGAGGCTGTTTTTTTAAAACTTCTTCTACTTTTACTTCGGGTAACTCAGTCGTTACGGGTGGTTTTTCTTCCTCGATTTTGGGCTTTTCTTCTAAGGGTTTTTCAGGAACAGCATTTTCCTTTGCTTTCTCTTCTCTCGTTAAATTCTCTAAAGGCTTAATACTCTCCTTAACGGGCGGTGTATGAACTTCCTCTACTTCTACCTTTTTACTTTCAACAATATTACCTTCTATTGGTATTTGAGGCTTAACTTTTTCTCCACTTCTATTTAGGACATTCAATATCTTTTCTATCTCTTCTACCTTCTTTTTTGCGTACTCATTTTCGGGATCGAGAACTGTAAGTGCTTTGAAGTACTCAAGGGCTTTTTCGAAATCACCTGCGTTGAAAAGGATATCACCTGCAAGTTTCATAAGATTATTGTCTTTTTCTCTCTCAAGAACCCTTTCAATTAGCCTGAGAGCATTAGGAATGTGCCCTGCAGAGATATAAATGTTTATTAATTCCTTTAATTGAGATGTGTTCAATTTGTATCTAAAATCAACCATTTTCATAAGTTGGACTGCTTCCCCAACTTTTCCAAGGTCGATCTTAAGTTTTGCAAGTTTTAATGAGTTTTCTATAACTTTATCAACCTCGTCTACCTCAATGTACAGAGAAACGAGTTTCTCCAGGGAGATTTCAATGCACTCTGGTCTATTAACTTTATTTTCTTCAATAAGGTCTAAAAGGGTTTTAAGCACAAGTATAGCATTATCAATATTCCCGAGTTCTTCATAATCAGAGGCATTGCGCATAGCATATTCACAGGCTCCTTTAATGTCCCCTTTCTGAATTAAACTCTGCAAATCCCTTCTAAAGTCTTTCTTGCCAAATAATGCGCTCATTTCATTCTCCCTTTAGATACATTATAGATTAATTTTATACATTTGCAAGAAATGTCAAGAGGGGTAAAATTAAAAATTCAAAAATCTGGTATAATTCATAGGGGGTGGGGCAGTAGTTCAGTGGTAGAACGCATCCCTCGCACGGATGAGGCCGGGGGTTCAAGTCCCCTCTGCTCCACCAAAATTTCATCTTGAAACTCTGTTTTTCAACTCCCCAACTTTCTCGATTTTTATCAATACCTCGTCGCCTTTTTCAACTGGAAGAATACCTGGGACTGTTCCAGTAGAGATAACATCTCCAGGATAAAGCGTAAAGTACTTTGAGATATACGAAATTGTCTTATCTATTTTGAAAATCATATCCCTGGTATTGCCTTTTTGCTTTAATACCCCATTCACATAAAGTTCGATTTCAAGATTATGAGGCATTTTAACTTCATCTTTTGTCACAATATAAGGACCAATTGAAAGAGAAGTTTCAAAATTCTTGGATCTAAACCATGGAAGTCCCTTTGCCATATCCTTGAATTCTATGTTTCTCTCCGTTATGTCGTTTACAATCGTATATCCAAAAACGCAATCCATTGCATTAATCTCTTCCACATCTTTGCATTCTTTCCCTATAATAACTCCAAGTTCTGGTTCTGGGTCAATCCTTGTTGCCCATTTTGGATACATAATTATGTCTCCATCTGTTATAGCAAGTGTTGCAAACTTACCAAAAAGAATTGGCTCATCGGGAACCTCTCCACCTGTTTCTTTTGCATGTTCAACATAGTTCTTTCCAAGGCACACAACCTGTGCTGACTTATCGATAGGAGGATAAAATTTCTTTACATTAACCTTGAAAAGTTCAAAAAATTGGTCTTTAAAAGTCTTCTTACCCCAGGCGATCATCTTCTTTACATCCTCAAATTGCTCAATTGCAGATTGTACTGATTCAACATAAGGAGCTGTCTTTTCGCCAATGTGCTCCATTGCTTCGGAAAGTTTGTTGATGTTTATTTTGTGCCCATCAACCTCGACACCTACATTCAAAAAACCTTCACTTTCAAATACAAATAGCCTCATACTTGCCTCCTTAAAAATATTTTAACCAAAATTTTGAAGTGGTTTTCCAGATTTCTTTACCCTAAGCCTTTTACTTATCTTATTTGCTTCTTTTATAATTTCTTCCATATTAACACCTAAAATTTTCCCATCCTCGTAAACAAATTTCCCATTTACCATAACTTTCTTTATGTCCTGTTCAGACAATACATAAAGGAGATTTGCAAAAATATTGTCCTGTGGGTTTAATCTTGGAGAGTATTTATCAAGAAAAACTATATCAGCAAGATAATTAGGTTTTATCTTCCCTATGGGTTTCTTTAGGAATCGCTCCCCAAGGCTAAAAAGTCTTACAACCTCTTCAAATTTAGCAATCCTGGGAGAATTTGTTGCAACCTTGCCAAGGATTGCAGAAAGCCGCCCTGCCTCAATTATTGAATAATTTGCATTGGATGCTGCTCCATCGGTTGCAAAAGTTATATTTACATCTTTTTCTAACGCCTTTGGAAGAAGGTCGTTTACCCAGGCAAAGCGCAAGTAAGTTTTAGGCGCACGTGCTATATTTGCGTTTTTCTTTTTAATAAGTTCAAGTTCCTCATCCGTTGCAAAGTAAGCATGGGCTAAAATTGTGTTTTCATTTAGAAGCCCAATTGAATCGATATACTTTATTGGAGTAAGACCAAATTCCTTAATCGATTTCTCCACTTGCCATGGCTCTTCGGAAATATGGAGATGAACCTTCAAATTTGTTTCACTTTGAATTTTTGCAATCGTCTCAAGAAATTCTTTTGGGCAAACATAAGGAGAGTGTGGTCCTAAACTCAATGTAATAAGGTCACTTTTATCTGAGAAGTTCTCTATAAAATTCATTGCCTCATCAAAATTTTTATCTGCGCTTTCGCCTGCTCCAAACATCGTATAAGATAAGTCCGCACGCATCCCAAGTTCAGTATATGCTCTATATGCCTCATCCATATTAAAGTAATGGTCGAAAACAGTTGTGATGCCTGAGGCAATCATCTCTGCTCCGCCTAAAAGCGTCCCTATGTAAACATCGCCTTTATCAATATTTTTCTCGTAAATCCAGATGTGCTCGTTAAACCACTCTGTTGATGTTGTATCTTCTGCTGCCCCTCTTAAAAGTGCCATTGCAGTATGCGCATGTGCATTTGTAAGCCCTGGCATAAGGATATATCGAGAACCATCAATAGTTTCATTATCAACTTCTTCAATTTTTCCAATACTTTGAATTAGATTTCCTCTGATCTTGACATCAACGCTTTCTAAAATCGATAAATCATCAAAATTAACTACTGTAGTATTTCTAATTAGCATCTTAAAACCTATCAAAATATTTGCTCAACTTATCCCAGGGATTAGGCAAATCATCGTCTGTAATGTAAAAGTTTTTGACACCTCTTTTAGTTATGTCATTTAAAACTTCCTCTATATTTTCATCATCAACTCCATAAACAAGAAATACCAGCTTATTAAGATTATTTTTAAGAGAGTCACTAATCTTAAAATTATTTAATTCATAAGGGTCGCCCTCGAATACTACCGCATAATCACAAAAGTTAAGGAGCTTTTGAGGGAAATTTGTCCCGGGATTTATTACAACAACTCCCTTGTATTTGTCTTTAATAAATTTATAGATAGTTGAATAAAGAGAAATAAATTCTTCTTCATCACTTACCTCATCCAAAAATATCCCCCTTATATTTGGGTAAAATTTATACCACCTATCAATATCTGCCTTAATATCATTTATATCTCTTTTACCATAACCTGTATAAACATACCCAATGGGAATTTTTCCTTTAAGAAGCAATCTTCTTATTGCATCTTTATAATTATCATCAACAGTCCCTGAAGGACCGTTATCGGGATTCAAAATAACAACTTGAGTTCTTACCGTTTTAGAAATTGTGAGTTTCAAAAAATCATCTTCGGTAGGATAAAAGTACGCAGGAACAAGTGTAATACTATTTCTTACGCTTGGTCTAATTGTACCTGCTGAGATAGAAGACGCAGAAATTGCAATTAAAAAAATAAATACAAAAACTGATACAAATTTGAAGGCTTTCATAAACTAAATATCCTCCACAAACACCGCAGTGCCTGAAGC
>JAEMPV010000019.1:0-13951 GCA_022759145.1 Caldisericum sp. | reverse complement strand
GCCCCCTTTCCAACCGACCGTAGTTTGGTCGTCCCGAACGTCTTTTGTGAGGGATCTCCTAATATTGGGAAGTGGAAGAAGACCCTCTTCCCAACAACCCCAAAAGGCAAAAAATTAATTTCGGGAAGAGTTGAAGGAGGAGACTTTTCCCTCCTCCATTAATGGTCATGTCGAACAAAGTGAGACATCTCCTCCATTCAATCGAAAAGGTAAAGTCCCCTTTTCGAACTTACCCCAGAAAGACAAAGATTAGTTTTTGGGGTAGAGTTGGAGGAAGGCAAAGCCTTCCTCCAATATTCTTAACTTTCTTTCTTGTATGGCACGCCGTCTGCTGCTGGTGCAACAGCTTTACCTACAACACCAATAAGCGCACCTATTGTAAGGATGTATGGAAGCGCAAGGTAAAATCCAACAGGAATCTTAGTTGCAACACCTTTTGCAACCGCCTGGAGCAAGAACTGTAAAACCTGAGCTGAAGCAAAAAGGAAAGTTGCCCACATTGCACCGATTGGAGTCCACTTTCCAAAAATCATAGCAGCAAGACCTATAAAGCCCTTACCTGCTGCCATACCCGTCTCCACAAACGAAGACATTGTGCCCAAAGAAAGCGCAACACCACCAAGTGCAGCAATAATACTTCCCAGAATAACTGCAAACCACTTTATTCTCAACACATTTACACCAAGGGTTTCTGCCGCAAGAGGATACTCGCCCACTGCACGAATCCTTAAACCAAGGACGGTATGATATAGAAGAAAATGAAGGACAAACACAAGGATCAAAGAAAGCCATATAAATATATGTAGATGCGCAAAAGCACCAAGAACGGGGATATTCTCAAGAAATTTTAAATTTATCAAACGTGCTGGGTCTCCAAAATATGGAACATTCGGGGAATACCCGGTTGTTTTAAAAATCCACTCAAGGAAATATCTTATGCCACCTGCAGCAACTACATTTATTGCAACACCTGAAACAATCTGGTCACCTGCCCACTTTACTGTTATGTAAGCATGGAATGCACCAAGTAGAGCACCAATTCCAATACCCCAGAGCAATCCTACCCACGGACTTTTGGAAACAAATGCGCCCCACACCCCGAAAAATGCAGCAAATCGCATAATGCCTTCAAGTGCAATGTTAACAACGCCTGCATTCTCAGATACAACACCACCTAATGCGGCAAAAAGTATTGGCGCTGCAAAATCAAGCATCTGTGCAATTGATTGATTAATTAAGAATGTCCAGTTCATGCTACACCTTCCTTCTTCCTTAAAAGGACTTTAGACAGGAGATACCTTATAAGTTCGTTAAGAGCAATAAAAGCAACAATAAGACCTTCAATAATTGCAGGGAATGTCTTAGGGATTCTTGCAAGTTGCACCGCTGTTGCGCCAGTCCTTAATCCTCCTATAAGCATGGAAGAAAGTAAAATCCCAACTGGTTCATTTCCACCAATAAGAGCAACTGCAATACCATCAAAACCATAACCACCCTCAAAAACAGGAGGATACTGCCCCAAAAAACCAAGTACAACAAAAGAACCACCAAGTGCTGCAATTGCACCGCCCAAAAACATTATTTGCATAATCCTTTTTTCGGTATTTACACCACCAATTTTCGGGGCTTCCATATTTGTAATCGCTGTGTATCCCATTGCTCTTATTTCGTAGCCAAAAACGGTCCGATATAGCAAAAACCACGCTAAATAAATTACAAGAAGCATTACGAGTATGCTTATATTGAGCCTTGTTCCAGGAAGTATAACAGGTAACCTTGCCGATGGTGATACATAAGGTGTCCCTGAAACTCCTGTTGAGACATCTGCAGCAAGGGGTCCGCCCGTCGGAACAAGCCAACCTTCAATAAGGTGAAAGGCAATCCAGTTTAGCATTATTGTTATGATTGTTTCGTTAATTCCTTTTTTTGCTTTAAGAAAGCCTGCAATAAGCCCCCACAAGCCACCAAAGAGAATCACCATCGCAAAGATTATAGTTATGTGGATAAAAGAAGGAAGGTTGTAAAGAGGCTTCCAGAAACCAAAAAATGCTGCAGTTATCATACCAACTAAAAACTGACCTTCTGCACCAATCGAGAAAAGCCCAGCACGTGCAGGTAAAGCAAATGCAAGACCAGTTGAAGCAAATAAGGCTGTATAAAGTAGCATCTCAGCGAAGTGCGTCTTGAAATATGGTCCTGGAACAAGCCCAGAAGCACCAAACATCAACTTGTATGCAAGTATAGGGTCACGCCCAGTAGAGGCAATGAATATTGCACCGACAATAAGAGCTATAATAATAGAAGTTATTGGAACCAATAAATTCATCCACCAGTTTTCTTCACGCCTGTGTATAAAGATTCTACCAAAGACTTCTTTCATTGTAGCACCTTCCTTTTAAGACCAAGCATCATTTCTCCAAGTTCTTCCTCAGTTGTATTCTCAGGTGTTGTTTCACCAACAATTTCACCTTTATAGAGGACAAGAATTCTATCAGCAAGCCCCATTACTTCTGAAAGTTCCAGAGATATTAGCAAAATTCCAATTCCTTTTTTCTTCTCTTCTATAAGCCATTTATATACAAATTCCATTGCACCAACATCAAGCCCACGGGTAGGTTGAGATGCAAGCAAGAATTTGTGATCCATGGAAAGTTCCCTTGCAAGAATTATTTTTTGCTGGTTTCCACCCGAAAAATTAACTGCCTTCATATATGGTTCAGGTGGACGCACATCAAACTCCTGTAACTTCCTTGTTGCATACTCGTCAATTGCTGCATCATTCATTATGCCATTTTTAGAGAAAGGATAAAGTGTATGTTTACCTAAGATGATATTCTCTCTTGCCCTGTACTGCAAAATAAGACCTCTTCTTTTTCTATCCTCAGTAATATATGCAAGCCCTTTAGAACGGATTTCATAAGGTGTTATAAATTTCATCTCTTTACCCGCAATGGATATAACACCTTTTATGGGTTTATAAAATCCAAGTATGGCGTTAACAAGTTCAGATTGTCCGTTTCCTTCTACACCTGCAATCGCAACAATTTCACCTTCCCTTACTTTGAAACTAACATCTTTTAAGCCAATAATACCTCTCGGATTTTTCACGGTGAGGTCTTTCACTTCAAAAACTACATTTCCAGGTTCTGTCTTTACTCTTTCAATTTCAAGGACAACATCCCTTCCAACCATCATTTTTGCAAGTTCTCTCTCGTTTGTTTCCTCTTTTTTAACAATTCCCTGGACTTTACCTCTTCTCATCACGGCAATTCTATCTGCAATTTCCATAACTTCACTCAATTTGTGAGAAATGAATACAATCGTTTTTCCCGCTTCCTTAAGTTTTCTTAATGTCTTAAAGAGTTCTTCTGTTTCCTCGGGCGTTAGAACTGCTGTTGGTTCGTCAAATATAAGGATTTCTGCACCACGCCTCAAAATCTTCAATATCTCAACTCTTTGCTGGATTCCAACAGGAAGGTTTTCAACCTTTTCAGTTGGGTCAACTGTAAGCGAATACTTCTCTGATAATTCTTTAACTTCTTTTACTGCCTTGCTGTAGTCAAAAACAAAGCCAAATTTTTTTGGCTCATCACCAAGGACAACATTTTCAGTAACGGTAAATCTCGGTATTAGCATAAACTCCTGATGCACCATACCAATCTTAAGGTTTATTGCATCTCTTGAGTCTTTTAAGTTTGCTTTCTTACCAAAAACATAGATATTTCCCGAGTCAGGAAGATAGAGACCATACACAATCTTCATTAAGGTGGATTTCCCGGCACCATTTTCTCCAACTATTGCAAAAATCTCGCCTTTTTCGATTGATAAACTAACATTATCATTTGCAAGGACATTTGGAAATCTTTTAACAATATTCTCAACTCTTAGCGCTTCCACAATCAACCTCCAAATATAAAAATATGGGCAGGCTACACCTTACCTGCCCGAAAACGTTAATTTACTTATTAAAATCCTGATGGAGGAGTCCAGGTATTAACAGCCTTTGGATCCTCTGGGACGGTGAACTTACCGTCAATTATCATCTTTCTTAGATTCTCGATTTTTGCAATCTGGTCTGCAGTGAGAACGTCCTTTACATGGTCCGGTGCGTAGCCTACACCACCATCTTTAAGGGAAAGTGTAACAGATCCACTCTGGAATGTTCCATCGACAATAGATTTGATTGCTAAATAAGTTGCATAGTCAACATGCTTTATTGCAGAAGTGAGCGTCCTATCCGGGCAAAGGTTTGGATCAAGACCCATATCAACATCTACACCAATACCCCAGTAAGGTGCACCCTTTTCGCAAATTGCCTGGAACATACCGTTTCCAGTTGCACCTGCTGCATGGAAGAGGACATCAGCACCAAGTGCCATCTG
This sequence comes from Caldisericum sp., assembly GCA_022759145.1. Taxonomy (NCBI): domain Bacteria; kingdom Pseudomonadati; phylum Caldisericota; class Caldisericia; order Caldisericales; family Caldisericaceae; genus Caldisericum; species Caldisericum sp. Next base: position 9,569 of record JAEMPV010000019.1, on the reverse strand, counting down.
AGACTGTGCTGCGCTCTTTCCAAGTGCTGCATCAGTAAATGAGTTTGTATACTGACCAATAACCTGGGCATTTGGATTTGTTGTCTTTACGCCTGCTCTAAATCCTGCTTCATACCTTAGTACTGGTGGAATTGCCATTCCGCCAATGTAACCAACTTTGTTTGCCTTTGTTGCATAACCAGCAATTGCTCCGACAAGGAATCCACACTCGTTCTCTTTGAAGAGGTATGAAACAACATTTGGAGGATTAACTGGGTTACCATTTGCATCCACAGGTGTTGAGTCAATGAGCATAAACTTTGTGTTTGGATACTTTAATGCTGATTCTCCAATTGCGTTTGCAAGCATAAAACCAACACCAATAACAAGATCAACATGCTTTTGCTCCACAAGTGTCTGAATGTTTGGAATGTAGTCCTCTTTTGCCTTCGACTCAAGAACGATTGGCTCTACATCAAGAGGAACGATGTTCTTGTCCTTAAGGTCATCAGGAATACTTGCCTTATACTCTTCGTCAGTTAATGCCTCATAACCGCCACCTTCAACGTACTTTACCTTTGCAGCCCAGGTTTCAAGACCACGAAGTGCAGAGTCGTTAAAAGACCTGTCACCACGACCACCAACATCCGTTACAAGACCAATTTTGAACTTTCTTGTAGACAAGTCGAGTTTGTTTGATGCAGGTTTGCATCCCGCAAAAAGGGACACAACAAGCACCATCGCTAACATTACTACCAACAACTTTTTCATACCTTTTGCCTCCTTTCCCTTTTTAAGGGTATTTTCATGTATATATTATACAAAAAAACTAAAAATTAAAAACTTTATTAAACTTCATTTTCGAGAATGAGTTCGAGAAGTTTCAAAAGCACCTGTTTAACACTTTCTTTATTTGTTGCATCGCATCCAATTACAGGTATCGAGTCTGGCAAGTTCATTATCTTTCTAAGTTCTTCTTCACTAACATGTTCCTTCTCGTTAAAGTGGTTCAACGCAACAACAATGGGCGCATCTGTTTTTACTCTAAAGAAGTTAAGCATATCCTTTGCTTCATCAAACATACTTCTATCGCCTGAATCGACAAGAAGAATAACGCCAAGTGCATCCTTTGAAAGGATACTCCACATATAATTAAATCTAAACTGCCCAGGTGTACCAAAAATATGAAGCACATAATCATCATCAACGGTAATTCTACCAAAATCCATTGCAACAGTCGTTGAATCCTTTACGGTTGACTCTTCTTCTTTGGTGGTCTTTGCTTCCGTTACTATAGGTGCAATCTCTGTAATGGTTTTAATGAATGTTGTTTTTCCCGCTGCAAACGGCCCCGTAACAACTATCTTATAGTGTCTCATTAAAGCCCCCTAATCCTATCGACGAGCCTCATAATAAAATTTTTTGGAGGCACCTTACTTTTAAATTCCTGCGTTTCGGGATTCTTCTGCCCTATTTCTTTTATAATTTTTAAAGCAGCGAGACCATAAGCTATCTTTGCAACATCAAAAACAGTCATATTAAGCTTTAAAGCAGCTTCTCTTATTGTTAATCCTTTCTGAAGTTGCATTAAGACCTTCCAATCTGTTTGCGAAAGATGAATTTCATCAGGAATCTCATCAGTTACCATCTTAAAAACAGAATCAACGGAAGCAACCCTCGACTTAACCTTGTTCCATTCATCTAACTTTGAAGTTGCAAGAAGGACAAGGTCAGGTATTGATTTATTTATTGATCTCTTAACATGAAGCGTATCATTAGGAACAAACTTAAAGGACCCTTCCTTTATGTTGAGAAGCTCAACAATTGCAACCTCTCCACGTGATTCTTCTGTTTCCGCATCCTTTACTTCACCATTTTCAAAGTATATTATGCCCTTCTTATTACCAAAAGGAGTTGTCCCCTCGAGGTGGAGTTCTCCAGTTTTTCCCCCGAGGGAAATCATCTGAAGTAAATCATCCAGAGAAAAATCTCTTAAAGAACCTTCAAGCATCTTTAGAAGAATATCCTCGCAAGTTCGTAATACTTTGTATCAGCCGTATGAACCTTATCGTAGGCTTCTTCGTATGGTGTCGTTATTACTTCACCATCTCTCACACCAAGAACAACATTTGTTGTTCCACTGCCAACAAGGTTTACCGCTTCTACTCCAAGGCGAGTTGCAAGAATTCTATCAGCGTTTGTTGGAATTCCTCCTCTCTGGAGGTACCCAAGAACCATAACCCTTGATTTGAGATGTGTAAGTTCCTCAAGTTTTGAAGCAAGCCTGTAGCCAACCATTCTCTTTGCGTTTACCTTGTGTCCAAATTCATCGTACTCGAACGACGCTCTATCTTCGTCAGGCAATACAACACCCTCTGCAACTACAACTATTGAGAAGTTCTTTCCTTCTTTCTTCCTTTTTTCAACATGAGATGCAATCTCTTCCATTGTAAATGGAACCTCTGGAATAACTATATAATCTGCACCACCTGCAAGCCCTCCGAAGAGAGCAAGCCATCCTGTTTCCCTTCCCATTGTTTCTACAACCATAAGCCTGTGGTGGGCTGAAGCGGTTGCATGAAGGCTATCAAGAGATTGGGCAATGACAGATACAGCTGTATCAAAACCTATTGAGTAGTCTGTGCCATAGACATCGTTATCAATCGTTTTTGGAATTACAATTGATGGGATACCGTCATCCGAAAGTTTTTTTGCAATTGTAATGGTATCTCTATCGCCAATAAAAACAAGAAGTGTAAGCGAATTCTTCTTGAAGTTTTCCCTTATTGCTTCTATATATTTTGGATCTCTATAAGGATTGAATCTTGAAATTCCGAGGATGCTTCCTCCAAGCGCAAGAATTCCTGAGACAGATGATTTGGTGATTATCTTTACATCGTTTTCGATAAGACCGTGGAAACCGTCAATAAAGCCTAGCACTTCATACTCTTTCTCAAAACTTGCCCTTGCAATAGCTCTTATTGCAGTGTTAATGCCTGGAGCATCGCCACCATCACACACAATTCCTATTCTTTTCATCCTTTACCTCCTTATCAAAATTCTGTTGCACTTGTAAAGTTAAAGTCTTTTATTCTCATATAAGGCGCTGTTGTCACTGCACCATCCTCATATATTATCTTAGAAATGTTTGAAATCTCCAAACAATTATTGAATGCATTTAAAATACTTTCAGTAAAACGCATGTGTTTAACTGGTTTTGTAATCTTACCATTCTCGATAAGGAAAAGCCCATCTCTTGTCATCCCAGTAATGAGTAGTGTTACGGGTTCCATAGGATTTGTGTACCAGAATCTTTGAACAAAAAGCCCTTTTTCAACATGCGAAATCATCTCTTCAACAGTAGATCCACCCTTCCCAACAAAGAAATTCATAGGATATGCGCCAAGTTCGTTTGGCTGTGGAAGTGAATGTCCTGTTGGTTCTTTGCCTTCTTTGTAGGCATAGAAAGAATCGTAAACAACATCACCTACAACACCATTCTCAATAAATGTAACCTTTTTCTTCGGGACTCCTTCGAAATCAAATCCCATCTTTAATGTTTCATCATTTAATCCATCATCAAAAAGCGTAATAAGATCAGGGAACATCTTCTCGCCAAAATGCCCCTTCATAAAACTTGTTCCCTCTTCAATATTTTTTGCACTTAGCGAGAGATACTTCATTGATGAAAGAAATTCTTCTACTGCGTATGGCGTCAAAATTACCTCGTATTTACCTGGCTCAATTGATACAGGGTTTTGAGCCATTTTTGCAACTTCGAGGCTTTCTTCAAGGATGTTTTGAACATCTATGTCTCTGTAGTCTGCCTTCGAATCCTGCGAAAATCCCGAGGAAGTGTCTGTCATAACTATATTCTTAAGGGTTGAAGCGGTTCTTTCCATATACCTTTCAACACCAAGAGAGTTTTTCACAGCAAGTTGCATTAACTCTGCCTCAAACTTACCAGAAGAAACAAACCCATACTTTTTAGATTCATCAACAAGGACTTTAACGATGCTTGCACGGGTGTCTGCATCAGGAATATCAGAAACAAACTTAAATTCAGTTTCTCCAGGGTAATTTTTTGGTAAACTTACGAAGTCTTTGTTTTCCTTTTGGAGTTTTGCAATGCCTATAGCATTTTCAATTGCAGCATCAATTGCATCGTTACTCAAATCAGAAGTAGAAGACGCACCAATTTTCTTACCCAGAACAACCCTTATACTGAGTTCATAATTTTCTTCTCCAACATTTCTGTGGATATAGTTATTTGCAAAACCTGTTAGGTAAGACTCACCACCAACCAAAACTGCCTCAACCGCATCAGCCCTAGTGCTCTTAACTACATAATCCAAAATTTCTAAAATTCTCTCTTTATTCATGTTTTACCCCCACAGTTACATTTCTAAATCTTGCATAACTCGAGCCGTGGCTTACTTCCATAACTTGCATCGGCTCTCCTTTCCCACAGTTTGGAAGCCCCAAAATGTGATAGTAACTATCGTTTCCAACTCCATCGAGGCTTCTCCAAAACTCATAAGTTATGCCAGAATATGTAGGATTCTTCACCATATCCTGAATTTTACCATTCTTAATTTCATATCCAATTTCTGTCCCAAACTGGAAGTTCAACCTCTTCTGGTCAATGCTCCACGACTTATTTACATCAATAAGCAAACCCTCTTGAACACCCTCAATGAGTTCGTCAAGGGTCATATTACCTGGTTCAAGGTTAATACTTGTCATCCTTATAATTGGTTGCCTGTTCCAGTTATCTGCTCTCATTGCACCCATTGGTTCAAGCCCAAGCCTCTGTGCCGTTTCTCTTGAATTAAGGTATCCAACAAATAGTCCCTCTTTTACAAGATAAATTCTCTTAGCCTTTACTCCTTCATCGTCGTAAGCGAAACCACCAAGCGCATAATCAACTGTTGCATCCGCAACAATGTTCACATACTTAGAGCCAAACTGGAAATTATTGAGTTTCTCAGGTGTTAAAAATGATGTGCCAGCAAATGATGCCTCTTCACCAAGAACCCTGTCAAGTTCTGATGGATGTCCAACGGATTCATGAAGTTGAAGCGCCATCTGATATGGACCAATTATTAAATCCATCCTTCCTGATGGAGCAGGCTTTGCCTTAAGAAGCATTAACGCCTCATTTGAAATTCTCTCAGCATTATCCTCCAACTTCATCTCCTCAATAAATTCATACCCCTTCCTTGCATAATCACCACCAAAAGATGCAGGGTAACTCCTTACCTGTATTTCCCTTCCATCAGTTGCTATTGCCTGTATTCCTGCCCCACTTACTATACGCTCCTGCTCGATAAAGGCACCTTCAAGAGACGCAAAAGTCTTCCACTCTTTTGAAAAATGCATCGAGGAAGACCTTACAATGATACCTGGCTTTTCCATTAACTTATCAAGCGAAAGCATAAATTCTATCTTTTTATTGAGTGGAACTGAAAATGGATCAATTTTTACAGGTTGAGGAACTTTTTCCTGATAGATTTCGATTGGAGCAAGACGCGCATCTTCAATTTTAGTCCTGGCAGACGCCTTTGCAATTTGAACTGCAACTTGAGCAACACGCTCTCCTTCGAGAGGTTCAACCCTGTAAGAGGAAAAGAACCCCCACGCACCATCTACGATTACACGTACTCCAAATCCTTTTGTGAGTCGCTTTTTTACACCTTTTACTTCACCGTTTGAAACACTTATGTCTTCAACAACTCTTTCAATGAGCCTTACATCAGCATAAGTTGCTCCTAACTTCTTTGCAGTGAATAAGGCCCTTTCAATCACTTCATTCATGATTAGCCTCCTTGTTTAGCTACACAATATTATTGCATTAAATGTCAATTTCTCAAATACTATTTTCCTATACAAAATCTTTCAAAAATTGCACTAAGCACTTCTGAACCAATTTGCTCTCCACTTACAGAACTTAAAATCTCTATTGCCTCTCTCAACTCTTCTGAAACAAGGTCAAGCGTTTGAGTTTCAAGATTCTCAATTGCATGCTTGATATGGGTTAACGCATTGTTTAATAAATCATACTCCACCTTATTTGACACAAGAATCGAATCAATATCAATATTTAGAATCTTTTTCTTTATTGCCTGTTCGACTTCCTCAATTCCCTCTTTCAAAAGTGCAGAAATTTCTATTATAGGCTCATTTGGGAATAATTTCGAAAGTTGATTTATGTCTATTGCTTTTGGAAGATCGGTTTTATTGAGAACAATGATACGGCTCTTTCCTGAGGTAAACTCTGCAAGTTCAAGATCCTCTTCGTCGAGTGGGGTAGAGGCATCAAAAACAAAAAGAATGAGGTCTGATGTAATAATTGCACGCTTGCTTCTTTCAACGCCCATTTTCTCAATTACATCCTGTGAATCCCTTATACCTGCAGTGTCAATTACTTTCACGGGAAATCCAAAGAAGTCAATTGTTTCTTCTATCGTATCTCTTGTTGTCCCGGGGATTTCAGAGACTATTGCCCTCTCAAATTTAAGAAGTGCATTAAGGAGTGTAGATTTTCCAACATTGGGTTTTCCTACGATTGCAACACGCACGCCGTCAAAGACAACTTTTGAATCATTGTATGTTGAAAGAAGTTTTTCTATGTCATTTTTTATTTGTGTAAGAGCCTCTTTCAAAACCTCTTTGGGAATTTCTTCCACATCAAAAGGAAAATCAATTGTTGCTTCAATTTTTGCATTTATTTCCATAATCCTATTTCTTAAATCCTCAACAACCTTACTTAATTTTCCGAAAAGCCTTGAGGATGCAAGAAGAACCCCTTTTTCAGTTTTTGCTTCTATTAGTTCTATAACTGCATTCGCCTCGAATATGTCCATTTTTCCGTTTTCTACGGCTCTTTTTGTAAATTCTCCCTTCTCTGCAAGACGCGCTCCCTTAGAAATGAGAAAATTCAAAACCATCTCAAGATTTTTAATGCCACCGTGCATTGATATCTCTACAACATCTTCGCCTGTATAGGAGTGAGGCTTCTTATAATAAATGACAATGCCTGTATCTACGGGTGTCCCTTCAATAGTAATAGCCCCGTAGTATGCATAACGGGGCTTCTCTATACGCTTATCAAAAATACTCTGTGCAAGTTCTAAGGCTTTTTCTCCTGAAAGCCTTATAACTCCAATTCCCCCAAAACCTCGAGGGGTTGCAATTGCAACAATCGTATCATTCACTTTTTAATATCTACAATAACACGCCTTCTTGGTTCCTTTCCAACGCTATGAGTCCAGATATCGGGGTAATTTTTAAGCGTAAGGTGTATAATTCTTCTTGCCTGCGCGGACATTGGACGAAGTTCTACAGGCTCTCTTAGTCTCTTTGCCTTCAGGGCTGCTTCAATTGCAATAGTTTTTAACCTCTCGTACTGCTTCCCCTTGTAGCCGTCTATGTCGAGTATAATCGTTGGGAAGTTCTTATCAACCTTGTGCGCATAAACATTCACAATAAACTGGATCGCTCTGAGCACTGTCCCATCTTCACCAATGTAATGTCCTTTGTTCGAAAGGTTTTTAACATTTATATAGTAGCCGCCGAACTTTTTGCCTGCCTCTACCTGAGGGCTCTCGCCCATTTTTTCAAAGATATCCTTAACAAAATCGACCACAAATTCACTCATACTACTTCTCCTTCTTGTCCTTCTTTACTACCTCTTTCGGCTCTTCTAACGCCATTTTCTTAAAGTTTTCAAGAGACCTAATGATGAGGTACTGCTCTAATGTAGCAGTTAAAGAGAAGGTAATCCAATAGAGAAGCACTGATGGCGGCCAGCTTACTGCCCACACTGCAAATATAACAGGGAGGAAGTACATAAACATCTTTGTATTTGGGTCCATTTCTGTTCCTGGCATTTGTGAAGTCTTAGACTGCAGGAACATCGAAAGGAATACAAGAACTGGAAGGATATAATACTTATCAGGAGTGTTGAGGTTTGTAAGCCAGAGGAACCTTGCATTATTGAATGGTGCATAGTTCATAAGCGCACCATAAAGAATAATCAAAAGTGGCCATTGGACAAGGACTGGCAAACATCCTCCGTACATATTCACACCTTTTTCTTTGTAGAGTTTCACAATCTCCTGCTGTTGCTTCTGTGGATTATCCTTGTATTTCTCCTGAATCTTTTTTAACTCTGGCTGTATCTCCTGAAGTTTTGCAGTTGACTTGAACTGGTATCTTGTTAGAGGGTGGGTTATAAGTTTAATGAGAATTGTAAGAACAATTATAGCAAGCCCATAATTGTGGGTAAATTTGTTTATCCATTCAATAATAAGACGCATAAATTTATAAAAACCGCTAACTGGAACAATATTTATTACTGCTTCTTTCTCGATAGTAGTTACCTTACCGTTTGCATCCTTGTAAGTTACCTCAAATTTTGCAGGATAGGGCTTCGGGTCGATTTCAGTGTAACTTGTAACATAGAATGTGAATGTTGCATCTTTACCTGCATCAATTACGCTTGTTTTAGCGATGTCCTTTAAAGAAACAACCCTTCCTGACTTCCACAGGTCAAAAGGTTTGAGGTCTTCATTGCCATTAATAGAAACAAGTTTTACCGTAACTTCAAGAATAGGGTCCGGAGTGTTATTAACAACCCTAACACCAACTGGAATGTTCTCCATTGGTCTTCCGGTTGCTATAACCTGAACAATAACTCCTGGCTCAGTTGTCTTGGGGAAAGGGCTTGTTGCGCAACCTGTCAAAAATACTGAAAGTAACAAAACAAAACCAAACACCAACAAAATCTTCTTCATTTTATCCTCCTCAAGGAACAGGGTCATTCCCCCCAGGGAAGAAGGGATTGCACCTTAATACTCTCTTAATTGCCAAAAATCCACCCTTTTTTGCACCATACTTTTCTATTGCTTCAATTGCATATTCAGAGCAGGTAGGGGTAAATCTGCATGTTGGTGGCTTCAAAGGCGATATATACTTTCTATAAAATTTGAGAACTGCTAACAAAAATTTCTTCATTCTTCCTGAGCCTCCTTTCTATCCAAAAGGCTCTTTCTAAATCGAAAAACGATGCCCTCAAGGTCACTGAGGACATCTTGCATCTTAAGACCTACTATGGTGTTTCTTGCAATAAGAACAAAACTATAATCTTCAGGTAACACCGGCTCAAGCTTGAGAAAGGCTTCTCTCATTAATCTCCTTGCGCGATTTCTTATGTGGGATTTTCCAATTCTCTTAGAGGCAACAAATCCCACTTTTTTCTTAACTGCATTTGATGCAACAACCACAATATATTTGCCGTAGAACTTTTTGCCACTTTTATAAACGCTTTCAAATTCCTTCTCACTGAGCCTTTCCCAAAGTCTCACTATACGGTAATAAGTCTCTTCCTGCCATGTGCTCTTCTTCTTGAAAGCACATTCCTTCCGGTGCTTGACTTCATCCTTGCTCTGAAGCCCTGGCTTCTCTTAATATGCTTGTTGTGTGGATTAAAAGTTGTCCTCATATCCAACCTCCTAATATAGTTTTTTCACTAAAAAATTACACCTAACTAATTAAATATACCAAAACTTTAAATAAAGTCAATAAGA
>JAEMPV010000018.1 GCA_022759145.1 Caldisericum sp. | reverse complement strand
AGATTAAAATTAAATGTTCCCTCATTGAAGATTAATCATTCCTTTAAACTTAAATGCGTTTTTGCCTGCTTTGCCTAAGAAACAGTTATTGAAAAATCCTGCCTTGATTTTGTAGGGAATGCTCTCCATTGCACTTTTAAAGGTAATAAGTTCTTCATCTGAATAAAAATAATCGTATCGTGTTTTTTCGTCTGCCTCGTACCAGTTTTTGTTTCTCCCGTGAAATCTTGCGTATAGTATTTCTTGTTTTCTTTCTTTTAGTATTTGCACCCAGTGAGAAAATCTTGGAAGATGGGGAAGTTCTGGCAAATCAGGGATGACAAAATTGAAGTCGTAATTTGACCTTGCAAAATTGTTCCAGGAGTCGTGCCTAATCTCTATGTAGAGAAGTTCTGAATATGTAAATGCCTCCTTTAATCTGTATAGATAAGATATGTTTTCATCTGTTTTCTTAAAAGAATAAGGGAACTGTGCAAGAAACGCAAGCAATTTTCCATCCTCTAAGAAGACCTTTGAAACCTCAAGGAACCTATACAAATCGTCAAGCCTTTGCTCGTGTGTAATTGAGCCATGGACTTTTACAGCAAACTTAAATCCCTCGGGTGCCTTGTTAGAAAGCCTTTGAAGAGATTTGGCCCCTGGGATCGCATAGAAAGTAGAATTAAGTTCCACAGAATTAAATCCATAGTTCTTTACATAGTAGTCGAAAAGTTTGCTTTTGCTTATTCCCTCGGGATAAAAAGTGCCAATCCAATCATCAAATTGAAAGCCACTCGTCCCTATATACCACAAAACACTTTCGTCCAAATGTAAGCCTCCAATAAATATTACTCCATAAATTTTTAAATGCAAATTTTCAAGTTTTAAGGTATTTCTTTTTCAAAATACACATACCTTCCATCGTATGAAAGGACAAATTTTCTTACTTCCACTCCATGTAAGAGGGCATTATAAAAATTCTTTTCGAATTCTTTGTCGATTTCCCCATTTGGTTTGAACTCAAAAGCATTTCTGAATATAAGGATGAAGACAATGGGCTTAAAGCCAAAGTTGATTGATTGCGCAAGTTCAAGCATATGTCGAGTGCCTCGTTTTGTCGGTGCATCGGGAAAGAGTGCAACGCCGTTTTTAACAAGAACGCAACCCTTAACCTCAATGAGATATTTTTCTTTATCTTCAACCATAAAGTCAAATCGGCTATTCTCAAATTTAACTTCTCTTTTAATCTGCAAGTATGAACCTCCGAATTTTACAATTCCCCTTCTTATAAGTGCTTCAGCAATCTCGTTATGGTATCTTGAATTTACAAGCACGATTTCTTTATCAACTTTTGCGCCAACAATCTCGTAGCGTGTCTTTCTAAGAGGATTTTCAAAAACCTTAAGTAATACTGTTCTTCCTTTTTCAAGGATTCCTTCAAGCCGTCCAGGGTCGTGAATATGCGCAAGGGCATTATTTCCTTCAATTGATACTGTTGCAAGGAACTTATTTTGCCTTTCAATAAAAGTTGCTTCTAAATCTGTCTTTATTTCAAATATGGGTGTTTTCACTTTTTGGACCTGAAGAAAATAGAAAGTGGGCCTGTTTTAAAAATTTTTTCGAAGAGTCCAATTTTACGGATTTTCGTATCTGTATCGAATTTTGTTAGTTCTTCAAGAGTTAGCCTCTTAGGAGGAGGTGGTACTTTTTCAGGATATCCAAATGCAATTACGGAAACTATGCGAGTTTTGTCCTCCAGGTTTAGAAGTTCCTTTAGCAATTTTTCTCTAAAGGCACCAATAAAGCAAGACCCGATCCCAAGAGAATGCGCTTCAAGCATCATATTTTCAGCACACATTCCGCAGTCTAAATCTACAAACCTGTGCGATGCACTTGTGTAAATAACTATAAGCAAAGGCGCAGTTGAAACAAATGTATTAAGAGGTCCATAGGAACAGAGTTCCCCAACTTTCTTTATGTTTTCACTTTTTTCTATTACAAAGAATCTCCAGGGCTGGTTATTCTCTGCGGATGGTGCAAATCTTCCTGCCTCAAGAATTTTCTCAATACTTTCTCTGTCTATTTTATCTTTCTTGAATTGTCTTATGCTTCTTCTCTCTTTTATTAGCTTTAATATATCACTCATATTTTAATTTTACTATGAAAACAAATCTTCTGAGAAATACCTTTCCCCTCTATCGGGTGCAATGGTCAAGACCCTCTTAAAACCGTATTTTTCTTTTATAATTCTTGAAGCAAGCACATTTGCTCCAGTTGAAGGGCCACCCAAAATACTTTCTTTTAATGCAAGCTCCTTTGCAAATGCTCTTGCCTCAGCACTCTTAATTGTAAATATGTCATCAATCAGGCTTAAGTCAAGGACTTCTGGCTTAAAACCTGCGCCAATCCCCTCTATTGAATGTGTTCCTTTTAAGCCTTTTGTAAGGTATGGTGATTCCTCTGGCTCAATGCCAAAAATCTTCACACCTTTTATTGCTTTTTTAAGTGTCCTTCCGATGCCTGTGATTGTGCCTCCTGTTCCAATCCCCAAAACCACTGCATCAATTTCAAAATTCATATCTTTTAAAATCTCATATGCAGTTGTAAGTTCATGCGCTTTTGGATTTGAAGGGTTTCCAAATTGATTTAACATAAGTTTTGCTTCTTTTCTTTCAATAATTCTTTTTGCTTCTTCTATTGCGCCACTCATTCCAAAGGCTTTATCCGTCAAAACAACTCTTGCTCCGAAACTTCTCATAAGCGTAAGCCTTTCCTTACTTAAATTATCAGGCATTGTAAGTATGACTTTTATATTAAAAAATTTTCCAAGGGCGCTTAATGCTATACCTGTATTTCCGGATGTTGGCTCAACAATTGAATCTCCTTCTTTTAAGGTTCCATCCAACATTGCATCTTTTAGCATAAAGTATGCTATTCTATCCTTTACGCTTCCGAATGGGTTAAGGTATTCAAGTTTTACAAAAATACCCGGGTTGTTTTTAAGCTCTATAATAGGCGTATTACCAATTCTATGCAACATTTTCATTTGAAACTCCTTTCACGATTTTTGCTTTGACGCCTACGACAGTTGAGTAAGAGGGTATGTCCTCCAGGACAACGCTATTTGCACCAATTTTTACATAATCGCCGATTGTTATATTGCCAAGAATTGATGCGTGGTTTCCTATAAGGCAATTCCTCCCTATGGTAGGGTGTCTTTTCCCTTTTTCAATTCTTCTTGAGCCAAGAGTAACTCCATGGTATATAATAGTATATTTGCCTACATATGCCGTTTCACCAATCACAACACCAAAGCCGTGGTCAATCATAATTGGAGATTCTATTTCAGCGCCTGGATGTATGTCCATATTGTATTTGAGTTTTGTTCGTATGTAGAGGATTTTTGCTAAAACTTTATGTCCGTTTTTGTAGAGTTCGTGATAAACTCGATAATTTAAAAGACCTTTGAAAGATGGGGTAAAGAAAATCTCAAATAGAGATTGAGAAGATGGGTCATTTTCCCTGTAAAACCTTAAATCCGTTAAAATTTCTCTGAGGAGTCTTCTTACATCCATAAACTCCTCCTAATTTTTCGCTATTCATTTTTAACCTCCTGAATAAAAATTTTGCAAATTATAACATATTAGGTAATAATTTCAAAATGCCTTATTTATAAGTTTGTTTGAATTTTCCTCTTTCTTGCAAAAATGTTGTACTTATTGTATATTCAATTGAGGTTATTATGCTTATAGTTTCAAATATTCACTTTTCAATTCAAGGAAGACCAATTTTAAAGGATGTCTCTTTCACTGTCGATAGAGACCGTAAATTCATTGTTGGAGAAAATGGCTCTGGGAAAACAACCCTTCTTGATATTATCGTGGGAGTAAAATCTCCTGACAAAGGCTCTGTAAAGCGTCCCAATTCTATAGGTTATGTGCCTCAAGAGATAAAGGCAATCGATAAAACAGGAATAGAAGTTATAGAAGAAGGTGTAGGCGTTGTAAAAGAGATTGAAAAAATGCTTGAGGAACTTGAAAGCATTGGAGACTTTGGCGAAGATTACTCGTTTCTTATGGAAGAATACGAGCGCCTTAACGGATACTCATACAGAAGCGAAATTATGAGTTTGTTAAGCGATTTTGACCTTGACGAAGCGAAAGTTTCAAAACCGCTTTCGATGATGAGTGGCGGCGAGAGGACAAAGTGCCTTATTATTAAGTCAATTCTTTCAAAACCGGAGTTGCTTATCCTTGACGAGCCAACAAACAACCTTGATATTGAGACCATAGAGATGCTTGAAAAATACCTTTTGCAGTTCAAAGGTGGACTTCTTATCGTTTCACACGACAAAACTTTCATAAATAAACTTGCAACACACATTCTCTACCTTGATAATGGTGTAATTAAGGAATACCCCGGAAATTATGATAAGTTTATTAGAATAAAGCAAATTGAAGACGAAGCCTTGAGAAAAGAGCGAGAGCAACTAATCCTTTATCTTGAAAAGCAAAGGAAGTTTATTGAAAAATTTCGCTATGGCACACGCTCAAAGCAAGCACTTTCAAGAGAGAAGATGATTGAAAAAATTGAAGTGCCTGAAGAAGTAAAGGAAAAGACTGTAAAAATAAACATTGAAAGTGGAGATATTGGATCTTTTAAGGTGCTTGAAGTGAAGAATGTTTCGAAATCGTATGACGGTAAGACAATCCTTAAAAATGTTAACCTAAATCTTGTGCGTAATGACCGTGTTGCAATAATAGGGAAAAATGGTGTTGGTAAAACGACACTTCTTAAGATAATTGTAGGGCTTGAAAAACCAGACTCAGGTTATGTTTACATCGGTCCAAGTATTGAATTGCGCTATTTTCCACAGGATGAATTCGTTTTGAACTCAGACGATGCACTCCTTGAGATAATGCTAAAGGAAGGGCTTGAGGTAAGCGAAGCACGAAGCTACCTTGCGGAATTTGGCTTTGAAAACGAAGAAGTATTTAAGAAAGTATCGGAATTAAGTGGTGGCGAAAAGCGAAGGCTTCTTATTGCAAAACTGAACCTTGTAAGTTCAAATTTTCTTGTTCTTGATGAGCCTACGAACCATCTTGACATTGAAACAACCGAGGCTTTAATTGAGGCGCTTAAAAATTACAAAGGGACAATCCTCCTTGTAAGCCACGACAGGTATTTGATAAAGAGTATTGCTCATAAGACATATACCCTTGAGGATGCAACTCTTTTAGATCACGAGAGCAAACCTAAAAGCGAAAAGAAATTAATTGATACTCAAAAGCAAAAAGAGGTAAACAAAATTAAGGCACGTATCCAGTACCTTGAAAAACTATTAAAGGATACGCCAAATAAGAAAAAAGAAGAGGAACTCAAAATCCTCAAAAAGAAGCTGGAGAAAATGAGGTAACTATCCTATGAATTTTCTTATCTGGGATGCACGGAGGATTAGTTCGTCTATATTGTAGTTCTTAAGATCAAGAACTGTTGAAACGATTGCTTTTGTGAGTTCTTTATGCTCTTCGTTAATTTCGTAATCTATTCCCAATTTTTCAAGCACTTTTAATACATTTTTCGGGAAGAAGGGCGTGTCGGGGTTTGAAAATTGCATTGAATCCTTTAAATCGACTTCGAAGTTTTCGTAATACCTTTTTATATTTTCTATCTCACTATCGCTTAAACTTTCAAGCCCTAATATCTCTGGAGGGACACCTATAGAATAAAGGCTTCCTGTGAATGTTATTGCTCTTGGCAATTTAATTGATGCATTTTCTCTTGAGTATCCAAAAAGTCCTATATGGAGTTTTCTTTTTCTTCTTGAAGGAATATGATTTGCAACTTTGTTTATGACTGGTGCAAGGTTTTCAATATGGCTGAAGTAGACCTTTGTGTAGTTGTTGAAGAAGTCCATAACAAATTTTTCATCAATTTCCTTTGGGTACGCAGGAACAATACTTTTTATTTGTTCTATTGCAAATCTCACATCAGAAACAGGATAGTCATATTTGAATGCTGATTGGACTGTGTAAGTATAAACGCTTCTGTATTCGTTTGCAGTGCGCAAAACATTTTTTGGTGTAAAATTACCCCTAAAAGGTGATGGACCGACACCGACAATAGGGAATATCTGAACACCGATTTTGTTTCCAAGCTTCCAGAGTTTGAAAAGCGCAAGTTTTACAGCAAGGATTGCTGCAATAAGTCCATAATTCATTGCAGGATCGGAGCGAGCAAGGAAGACACGGATATACTCATCACTTTTTCCTTTTAGAAACTCTTCCGTTATTGAGTCTGCATTTATAAGATGCGTAAAATCTTCAAATAGTGGGATAACATTTATCTTCTTAGGATAAAACTCTGATACCCAATCCTTTACTAATATATCTGAATCAAAAATTGGCTTGTTTTCTTTTCCTACAACAAAATCCGTATAGTATCTGTAAACTCTTTCAAGCGCCTTAGATGATGTTGTCATTGGGAGGATAACTTCAAAAATAGGAGCAATATCATCTTTGTAAATCGTATGTGCTGTATCAAAAGAGCGTGGAATGCTTTCAAGTGTTTCAAGAAGAATTTTTCTTTCAATGGTTTCAAACTCAGGGTTTGGTACTCTTAGCGTGAGGAATACATCTTTCCCAAGTCTATTCTCTTTGAAAAAGTAGTTGTATTTTGAAAGGAGTTTCTTAACAACATAATCATCGCCTTCTTTTCCTTCGTAGTCCCACATTTGCTCGTCGCATCCAAGATGGGAGAACACATAGAAAGCCTCAAGGACCTCATCCTCACCGTCAAGCTCCTTTCCCTTTGCAAAAAACGGCAGGGATACATTATCAGGATGTTGTGTGCTCATACATCTCGGTATTTTTCTCATATTGGAGAATTTTATTTAAATATGCATGCAAAGTCAAGAGAAATTTCATAAGATTAAGAATATTTTAAATTTTGGCTTCCTATTAAAAATTTTTGATTGTTTCTTTTTGTTAACTATTGACAAAATTAACAAAGTATAATATAATATCTCACAACAATGAACAAAAGGAGGCTAAAATGTTTGGAAAAACAAAAACAATAGTTGGAATGGCGCACTTCCCACCGCTTCCTGGTTCTCCTTTGTATGATGACACTCTCGGGATAGATTATCTTGTAGATAGGATCGCAAACGATGTAAACAATCTTCAGGAAGGCGGAGTCGATGCAATAATGTTCTGCAATGAAAACGACCGACCATACAAACTTGATGCAAACTATGCAACTGCTGCAACAATGGGATTTGTAATTGGAAAGGTTTCTAAAGACCTTAAAGTTCCACACGGTATTGATGTCCTATGGGATCCATTCGCTGCAATAGCGCTTGCTAAGGCAACAAAAGCACAGTTTGTCAGGGAAATCTTAACAGGTGTTTATGTATCTGATATGGGTTTCTGGAACACATCTGTTGGCGAGGTTTACAGATACAAGAAACTTTTAGATGCAAATGGAGTTAAAGTTTTCTTTAATATCTCCGCAGAATTTGCCTATTCTTTAGACAGGCGTCCTATTGAGGAGATTGCAAAAAGCGTTGCTTTCTCATCGCTTGCCGATGTTATTCTTGTTTCTGGACCAATGACCGGTGCTCCACCAAATATAGAAATGATTGAAAGGGTAAAGAAAAATGTCTCCGTCCCTGTTTTTGTTAACACTGGCGTAAATGAGAATAATGTTGAAGAACTTTTGAAGGTTGCAGATGGTGCAATCGTTGGCACATATTTCAAAAAAGATGGAATAACCTGGAATCCTGTAGATAAAGAAAGAGTCTTGAGGTTAATGGATAAAGTAAACAAACTACGATGAGAGACCTTTCCTTAGGTATCGATATTGGAACAACATCAACAAAGGGTGTCGTAATTGACCCTAATGGTAACATTGTGTTTGAACATTCTGTTCAGCACGACCTTATAAGCACTCAGCCAAATTTTGCAGAGGAAGACCCAAATGTATTCTTAAGTAATACTTACGAAATCCTTTCTCTCATCCATAATGCAGGTCTTGACAAGAGGATTGCTTCCGTTGGTGTAACAGGTATGGTTCCAACACTAATCCCCGTTGATAGCACTTTAAAGCCTTTAAGAAATTCAATCCAGCAAAATGATGCAAGGGCTATTGAAGAAATTGAGTATTATAAATCAATAATTAACGAGGAAGAATACTTCAAGAAAACAGGCAATACAATAAACCAGCAGGTAATTTTCCCAAAGTGGCTCTGGCTTAAAAAGCACGAGGAAGATGTTGTAAAAAATACCCGCTGGATAATGGGCTCGTATGACTTTGTTTCAACAAGGCTTACAGGCAAAGTGCATGTTGAATTGAACTGGGCTCTTGAAAGTGGTCTTTTAAACATCCATACAAAAGAGTTTGATACAGAGATTCTCAATGCTGTTTCTATCGAAAAGTCGTTACTACCCCCGATTGTAAAGCCTACAGACATAATAGGATATACAACAAAAGAGGTTGAAAGTATTACAGGTTTTGAAAGTGGAATTCCTGTAATAGGGGGTTCAGCGGACCACATTGCTTCCACACTTGCAATGGGACTACTATACGAAGGGGACTTGCTTCTTAAGTTTGGAGGAGCAGGCGACATAATGTACGTCTCCGATACTCTCAAGGTTGACAGAAGGCTTTTTATTGATTTTCACGATATTGAAAATAAATATGTCCTCAACGGATGTATGGCTGCAAGTGGCTCTCTTGTTAAATGGTTTATGAGAAATGTAGTAAATGAAAATAGTTTTGACAAACTTACAGAAGAGGCATATAAAAGTGAGATTGGAGCAAGAGGAATCATAACATTGCCGTATTTTCTTGGAGAAAAGACCCCTATATTTGATACAAAAGCACGAGGTGTTTTGTTTGGGTTGCAACTACATCATACGAGGGGAGATATTTTTAGGTCAATCCTTGAAAGCATTGTCTATGGTTTTCTTCACCATGTTGATGTCCTGAATGATTTAGGGCTTGAGATAAAGAGGGTATTTATATCGGAAGGAGGAGCACGTAATCCGCTTACAAGAGAAATAGCAGCTGATTCACTTGGCAAGGAATTGAAATACATTAAGTCAAACCCAGGCTCATCATTGGGTGTTGCTTTTCTTGCTGGTGTCTCTTCAAATATTTTTAAGGATTATTCAGAAATTGAGAAATTCCTTAAGGATTTTGAGATTATAAAGCCAAACAAAGAGAAAACCCCTATTTACAGAGAGTATTTTGCCCTTTATAAGGATCTTTACAAAACTCTTAAGCCGCTTTTTGAGAGGTTGTACGAAGTACAAACAAAATATAACAAAGGAGGTTAAAAATGGCGCAAAAGTTGTTTGTAAGGAACGCAACAGGGCTTGTAAGAGAACTTACACCTTTTGATGCGTTCAACCTTGTTTTTGCTGCAATCCTTATCCCGGTTGGTATCTCTCAAGCGCTCCAGTTTGGTGCGGCATCTTTCCCAGGTGCAAACATTGCACTTGCCTTTGTGCTTGGATCGATTCTTCTGTTAGGGTTTGGTGGTGTTTACATCTTCTTTACACTCATTATGCCTCGTTCAGGTGGAGACTATGTTTGGGTGAGCAGAACTCTAAGCCCTCTCATAGGTTTTGTTGTTAATGTTACCCTCACATTTGTTTTTGTAAACTGGGTTGCTTTTAACTTTACCACAATGATGACTTTCTTTATGCCCGCTTTTGGTTATGTTGCAAATCTTCCCCAATCATTTGTCGATTGGTTTGCAAAGCCAGGAAACCAATTCATTGTTGCAACTATTTTGACGATCTTCTTCACACTAATAATGCTTAAGGGAACCAAATTTGCTGCAAAATTTATGAGAATTTTGTTTATTATTGTTTGGGTTGGTGTTGGTCTTTGGTATCTGGGTCTTTTAGTAACATCAAAAGAAGCATTCCAGGCAAGTTTTGCAACGATTACAGGTGTAAAACCTGAGCAAATAATAGACATAGCAAAGAGTGCAGGTTATACACCACCACAGGGTATTGACTGGAAAATGACAATACTTGCTATGTTATGGGCTTTCCAGAACTTAACTGGATTTGAATGGACTGGCTACTTTGCAGGAGAGATAAAGAATGTAAGAAGGACAGTAATTGTTTCAGTTATAGGTGCGCTTCTTATTGGTGGTGGTTTGTATGCGCTTGGTTCACTTTTGGTTTATAAGGCAATGGGATTTGATTTCTTCTCATCTCTTTCCTATGTGGGAATGAATGCTTCCGATAAGTTACCTAAGGGCATTGTCTTCATACTCCCTGCGCTTACAAGATTTTTGAGCCTTCCTCAGTTTATCAAGGTTTATATCGCACTTGCCTTCCTTTTGAGTATTGTATGGTGGACACCAGCAGGATTTTTACTTGGGACAAGAAACCTATTTGCATGGGCATTTGATAGGCTTGCACCAGACTGGGTTGCAGATGTTGATCCAAACTTGCATACACCAGTTAAAGCAACAATAATTATGGGTTTATACATAGAACTTCTCAACTTCTTGAATATCTATGGTGGTCTTGGAGGGTATCTAATAAACATTATCGCAGTTATGGCACTTGCTTTTGTTGTCGTGGGAATTGCAGCAATTGTGTTCCCATACAAAAAGAAAGACCTTTTTGAAAATGCACCAGACCTTGCAAAGAAAAAAGTCGGTGGAATTCCTCTTATGACGATTTCAGGCATTGTTACAGTAATAACCTGGGGTATGGTTTTTGTTGCTGCGTTCCTTGTCCCTCAGTTTGGTCTCAAGATTGAACCAATTGCGATGATTGAAGCCTTCTCTGTTCCTGTTATTGCAGTTATCTGGTATCTCATTGCAGTTGCAGTGAGACGTGCACAGGGTATCGATATTACACAGGTATTTACAGAGATTCCGCCAGAATAGTGGTGTGCTATGAAGGAAGCAGGAGTTCTTGTAGATTTTGCAAAAACATTGATTGATAGGTGCAAGGTGGAGGGGGCAACCCTCCGCCTTGTGGGGGGGCTTGCTGTGTATCTTAATGCGCCAAAGGGAAGTAAAATTGAAACTTTGAAAAGAGAATATAAAGACCTTGATTTTGTTGTTAACAGGAAAGGAGTTAAGGCGTTGAATAAGGTGTTCGAAAGTTCGGGTCTTATTCCAGACAAACAGTTCAACGCTCTTCACGGAGAGACAAGGCTTCTTTATTATAAAGAGAATGAATATCAAATTGATATCTTTGTAGGTGTTTTTGAGCAATGCCACAAACTTAATCTTGAAAACAGGCTCGAAAAACTTCCATATACGATTTCCTTAGGGGATGTGTTCCTTACTAAAATCCAAATTCATAAGATGAACGAAAAAGATGTTAAGGATCTTTTAATGCTTCTTGTTGACCACGATTTTGGTTTGAATAACAAGAATGAAATTGAAGATCTTGAATATATAAAGGGCATTTTGTCTAATGATTGGGGTTGGTATACCACAACAACGGATAATTTAAAGTTTTTAAAGGAACTTTCAAAGGATTATCTTACAGGCGAACTTCACGATTCTGTGAACAAAACAATTGATTATATGCTTGAGACATTTGAAAATGCACCAAAAAGCCTTAGCTGGAAAATGAGAAGTATTATAGGAAGAAAAGTGCAGTGGTACGACGAGCCAGAAGAGGTTCAAATTTAGGAGGTTATTGTGCTTAAGATATTTTTCACAACAGATATACATGGTTCTGAAAGGTGTTTTAAGAAATTTGTAAATGCAGGCAAATTCTATAACGCACAGGTGCTTATACTTGGCGGAGATATCACAGGTAAGGGGCTTGTGCCAATTGTAAAATTGACTAATGATAATTACAGGGCAAATTATCAAGGAAGGGATGAGGTAGTTTCAAAAAGTGAACTTCCAAAACTTGAAGAGGAAATAAGATTCAATGGTTTTTATCCATATGTAACAACGGAAGAAGAATTGGAAGTTTTGGAGAATAATCCCGAAAGAAGAAAGGAAGTTTTTAGGTCTGTTATAAAGCATACGCTTGAGGATTGGGTGCTTTTAGCAACAGAACGACTGAAACCACTTGGAATAAAGATCTACATATCGCCCGGTAACGACGATGATCCTGTTGTTGATGAAGCGCTTATGGTCTCAAGTTATGTTGTTAATCCCGATATGAAAGTTGTGGATATTGTTGATGGAGTAGAAATGCTTTCTTACGGGTATTCAAACCCGACTCCATGGAACTCGCCAAGAGAAAAAAGTGAAGAAGAAATCTATGCCGAATTAAAAGAACTTGCAAGTAAGATGGATTATAATAAATTCACAATTTTTAATATACATGTCCCACCTCATAACACTCCTCTTGACATTGCACCAAAACTTGATAGCACGCTAAAACCTGTTGTTGAAGGTGGCTCTGTTGCAACCGAAAATGTCGGAAGTAAAAGCGTAAGAAAGATAATTGAGGAATTTCAACCAGATCTTGGATTGCACGGTCATGTGCATGAATCTGCAGGGAGCACAAAAATAGGAAAAACTGTCTCCCTTAATCCTGGCTCTGAGTATTCTGATGGGATTTTAAGGGGTGTTCTTATTAATCTTGATGAAAAGAGAAAAAGATTTAATTTCCAATTTACGATGGGGTAGCGATGATTGAACTTGAATTTTCAATTGATCTTGCAAAAGAGTGCGGAAAGATAATAAAAGAAAATTTTAAAGGGTCTTTTTCAGTTGAATTAAAAGGTGATAATAACCTGGTAACAAATATTGATAAAACAATAGATGGTTTGGTGAGGGAAAGGATAAGAAAGTCTTTTCCTTCATACGGAATTGTAACAGAAGAAGGTGAAGATATTGAAGGCAGGTCAAACAAAGTGTTTGTCATAGACCCTCTCGATGGCACAACAAACTTTGTGAAAGGGTATCCCCTTGTTGCAGTTTCTATTGCGCTTTTAGAAGGTAACGAAGTTATCCTTGGCGTTGTGTATAATCCAATTCTTGAAGAACTCTACTATGCAACAGTTGAAACACCTTCTTACAAAAACGGAAATATTATCTCTGTTTCAAAAACCGATACGCTTAAAAATTCACTTCTTTCAACTGGTTTTCCCTATGATTTTTCAGAATATTCAAATTTCCCTCAGTTTGAAAAATTGTTTAGAAGAAGTATCTCTGTAAGGGTTGATGGAAGCGCTGCTCTTGACCTTGCTCATGTTGCAGAGGGGATTATTGATGGATACTGGGAAAAGGGCTTAAATATCTGGGATATTGCAGGAGGTTCCATAATTGTAAGGCAATCTTCAGGAACTGTTTCTGATTTTTCAGGGGAAAGTAATTATTTATCCAGAGGAGAGATTGTTGCAACAAACGGAAAGATACACAGCGAAATACTGGAGGTGCTTAGTGATTTTTGAAGAGAGAGCAAAAGTGATTCTTTCCGAACTTGAGAAAAACGGAAGCGTTGAGATTGAAAAGCTTGCAAATATACTTAATGTTTCTGAAATGACTATAAGAAGAGATCTCTCACGACTTGAGCATGAAGGGCTTCTTAGGAGGGTTTATGGAGGAGCTGTAAGCACAAGGGGCAGAAGTTTTGAGCCACCTTTTATTATAAGGGAGTCAAAGCACAAAAAGGAAAAGGAAATTATCGGACATATAGCTTCCTTGCTTGTAGTGGATGGAGATAGCATTGCCCTTGATGTTGGCACTACAACTCTTGAAATCGCAAAGCATCTTGTTTCAAAGCATAACTTAACAGTCCTCACGCCAAATCTACGCGTTGCAACACTTCTTGCTGATAAAAAGGAAATAAGATTGATACTTACAGGAGGCATAGTGAGACCAGGGGAGCTTTCAATGGTGGGTGAGATTGCAAGAAGAACAGTGGAGAGCTTTTATGTTGATAAGTTATTTCTTGGAATTGGTGCAATTGATGCAGATGCAGGGCTCACTGAATACAACCTTGACGATGCGGTTATAAAGCAATCGCTTATTAAAAATGCAAAAGAAGTCATTGTTGTTGCTGATTCAAGTAAGTTTGATAAAATTGCATTTTCATTCGTTGCAGGTTTTGACTCTGTAAAATACCTTATTTCTGATAAATCGCCCTCGGGTAAACTTTTAGACACATTAAATAAATTCAATATAAAAATTTTAACCAAGGAGGTGCTTGATGCTTCTTAAAGAAAGGATTATAGCGATTACTGGTGGCGGTTCTGGGATTGGCAGGTCTTGTGCAATAGCCTACGCTAAGGAAGGTGCAAAGGTTTATGTGCTTGACCTTAAAGAGGAGTTAGCCAAAAGTGTTGCAGATGAAATTGAAACTTTTCAAGGTAAGGCAATTCCAATGAAGATGGATGTAACAAACAGGGATGAAGTCCGTAAAGTCGTCGAAGAGATATACAGAAACGAAGGAAGGATTGATGTTTTCCACAATAACGCTGGCGTTTCAACTATGAATAAATTTCTTGACCTTACGGATTTTGATTGGGATTTCAATATGAATGTTAACGCAAAAGGTGTCTTTATTGTATCTCAAGAAGTTTTAAAGCATATGGTGAAGCAGGATATTGTTAACGAAGTAAGAGGAAAGATAATTAACACAGCCTCTATGGCAGGTAAGAGAGGAAACGCACCCTTCTTAGCGCATTATGTTGCAAGCAAATTTGCAGTTGTTGGTTTAACACAGGCACTTGCAGGAGAATTTGCACCATACAAAATCCTTGTAAATGCAATCTGCCCGGGCTATGTTAAGACGAGCATGCAGGAAAGAGAAGTTAAGTGGGAAGCGCAGTTGAGAGGTGTTTCTGAGGATGTTGTGCGTGAACTTTACATTAAAGACACTCCTTTGGGAAGGCTTCAAACACCTGATGATGTAGCTGGAGTTGCTGTTTTTCTTGCTTCAGACCTTTCCAACTTTGTAACAGGAGAAGCCATTAATGTAAATGGTGGCGCCTTTATGGATTAAAAAATGAAGAAAAATTACCTCGAACTAAAAAATATTACTAAAACCTACGGAAATGTCGTTGCAGTCAATAACTTTTCACTTTCAGTTGACGAGGGTGAACTTGTTTCTCTTCTGGGACCTTCCGGATGCGGGAAAACAACACTACTCAGGTCTATTGCTGGCTTTGAAACTGTT
>JAEMPV010000017.1 GCA_022759145.1 Caldisericum sp. | reverse complement strand
TTGGGTACTTACCAACTGGTAATAGGTGTTTGTTCGTTACATTTGTCAAAGGCTTTAACCTTGAACCTGTGCCACCTGCTAAAACTATACCCTTCATACTTTTCCTCCTTGTTTGTAATTCTAATTTATATTTTCAGGGTCAGCAATTTTTAATTCCCTCTTGCAGGATGCTTTAATCAGGGAAATATTATCAACAAATTTAAAAAGATTCTTTGAATACCTTTCCCATGATAACGGACAAAGCCTTGCGCTTTTAATATTTGTGTAGACCATAATTTCTTTATAGCTCTCCTCTCTGAATCTTTTAAACAACCGCGCAAGTGTTTTATAAACTGAGGGAGAGTTCTTAAAACTGAAACAGCTTTATCGGGTTTACCGCCGCTCATTTTGTTTCCTTTTCAAAAAATTCCTTAATTTTTTTAGCTACCTCCACTTGTTTATTTTCTTCAAGTTCTGGGTACATTGGCAAACTTAATACTTCTTTACTTGCTTTTTCGGACATTTGGAAATCACCTTCCTTATATCCTAAATTCTCAAAACATTTCTGCAAATGCAAAGTCAGTGGATAATATATTGCCGTTCCTATGCCTGCTTCTGTTAAATATTGCCTTAAAGCATCTCTATTTTGAACTCTTATTGTATATTGGTGGTATGTGTGGTAGTTATATGGTGCTTCGTAAGGAGTAATTACTTTATCCCCCAGGTTTTCCTTGAACAATTTATTATATAATTCTGCCTTTTCTCTTTTTTGCTCAATCCACTGAGGCAAATATTTGAATTTTACATTTAGTACCGCTGCCTGAATTTCATCAAGCCTGCTATTAATTCCAACCATTGAGTGATAGTATTTTGGTTTTGCCCCATGCACACGCAAAAGCCTTATTTTTTCGGCTATTTCATCGTCGTTTGTTACAACCATTCCACCATCACCATATGCGCCAAGATTTTTGGATGGGAAGAAGCTGAAACATCCAGTGTCACCAATACTTCCAGATTGCTTGCCTTTGTAGGTTGCACCAATAGACTGTGCAGCATCTTCAATAACTTTCAAGTTATATTTCTTTGCTAATTCCATAATTGGATCCATATCAGCACATTGCCCGTAGAGATGAACAGGAATAATTGCTTTCATTCTGGGAGTATAGGATTTCTTTAGGAAGTCTTCAAGTTTATTAGGGTCAATATTATATGTATTTAAGTCGATATCAACAAATATTGGTCTTGCACCTAATCTTGCAATGCTTCCTGCAGTTGCAAAAAAAGTAAAAGGAGTAGTAATGACTTTGTCTCCTTCTTTTATGCCAATAGCCATAAGAGAAAGAAGAAGTGCATCTGTTCCTGAAGCAACTCCTATTGCATGCTTAACGCCAACAAATTTCGAAACTGACTCTTCTAATGCCCTTACTTCTTCTCCAAGAATAAACTCACCCTTTTCAAGTACTTTTAAAATGGCTTCGTCAATCTCATTTTTTATTCTTTTATATTGCGCAACAAGGTCTAACTGTGGAATTTTCACTTTTCACCTATCACTGGTTTTCAAGAAGTTGGTCAACGGGTACATCCTTATAAACTTTTGCAGGAGTACCCATAACTATCTTTTTGCTTGGGACATCATGAGTTACAACAGAGCCTGCAGCAACAACACCTTCTTCTTCTATGGTTTTGCCAGGAAGAATTGTTGCATTTGCACCTATTCTTCCACCACGCTTCACTGTAACTCCCTTAAAGTGCTTGAATCTTTCTTTTCCTCTTGCCATATAGTTGTCGTTCGTTGTAGTAACCATTGGGGCAACAAAAACATAATCTTCTAATTCAGAATAGGCTGTAATATAGGCATTCGTTTCTAATTTGCAATGGCTCCCAATTTTCGAGAAGTTTTCCACCGCAACGCCTCTCCCAACAATTGTATAATCTCCAATTTCAACATTTTCTCTAATTGTTGCAAGGTCTGCAACTAATACCTTTTTGCCAATTTTTACACCAATATATATTATAACACCTGCGCCAATGAGACAATCGTCCCCAATTTCCGTAGATGATAGAGCCTCTGAAGGAGGAAGTGCACTTGCTGGAGAATGCATCGGGCGTTTGCCAATAACAGTATTATCATCAACAAGAACATTTTTACCAATTCTAACACCACTATGGATAACTACATTGTGCCCAATGTAGCAGCCTTCCTCAATAAAAACATCATCTTCAATTACAACATTTTCCCCCACAAACTTTGGATTTATAACCTTACTTTTACTGCTTATGCTCATATTTCCTCCTCTAAAACAACTCTTTCATTTGTTTTTATAGAATTCAAAATACCCTCCGCAACTTTTATTGAATGCAAAACATTCTTTCCACTTATGGGAGATTCATCACCGTTCTTTATCGCTTTTGCTACTTCTTCGTAAACAAACTTATGCCCGGTGCCATTGAGTGTCGGTTCTTTTGATATTGAAATATCTTTATCACTTAGGTTGAGAAAATCTGGAATGGTTGTCAATTTTTCATACTCTCCTGTTCCATAGATAAACCTTCCCTTTTCCCCCAACACTTCTATAACTTCTCCCATATTCTTTTCGTTGAGGCTTATAGTAAACTCAAAACTTCCTATAGCACCGCTTTTTGTCTTAAACACTCCAACAATATTATCCTCAGTTTCTATTTGATGAACAAATGTCCCTCCGTAAGCAAAAATTTCTCTTATTGAAAAAAGGTAATCGAGAATGTCAATGTCATGGATCGCCTGGTTAAAAATAAGTCCGCCGTCCATATCCCTTGTGCCTCTCCAGGAATTTGCAAAGTATTCTTTTGACCTGCTCCACCTTAAAGATAAATGTATCAAGAAAATCTTTCCAAATTTCTCTCCGCAAACTGCGCCCTTCAAATTCTTATAAAGCGGTAACAATCTTTTCTGAAGGACAACTCCAATAAAAAGTTTTTTAGAATCTGCAATATCAAGGAGACTCTTACTTTCTTTATAACTCAAAGCTAAAGGCTTCTCAACCAAAACATTTATTCCTCTTTCTAATACATCCCTGCTTATCTTGTAATGTAATCCATTAGGAGCGGCTACGACAACAATATCAAGCCTTTCTCTATCAAGCATTTCTCTATAATCGATATATGTATTAGGAATACCAAAATTTTTTGCGATGTTCCTTGCATTATCCTCCATAGGATCTGCAACTGCAACAGGCAAATATGTGTCTTTTAGTTCTTTAAGGGCATTCAAATGAGCAGTAGTAATTCTTCCTGCGCCAATAAAACCTACTTTAATCATAGACTTGAGTCTCCCAACTTAAATAAGCCTTTTCTCTTTTTCTTTATTGCATTTCTTGTATCTACAATAATATGTGCATTCTCATAAATTAAATCATAATCAATATTTGAGTGTGCGGTTAGAATTACAACAGAGTCAAAATCTTTTAAGATATCTCTGGAAAGGTCTTTAATGCTATTAAAAATTCTTTCACCAATTTTTAGGTTAGGCACATAAGGGTCATAATACGAAACATTAGCGCCCCATTTTTCAAGTTTCTCAATTATCTTTAACGATGGGGACTCCCTTGTGTCAGAAATATCGTTTTTATATGTAACTCCTAAAACTAATATTTTACTTCCATTAATTGATTTGCGTTCTGAATTCAAAGCATAAGCAACTTTTTGAACTATATAATCTGGCATTGAGTCATTTATTCTGCCTGCAATTTCTATAAAAGAAATATCAACATCATACTCTTTTGCCTTCCACTGTAAATAAAATGGGTCAATTGGAATGCAGTGACCGCCAATGCCTGGTCCAGGATAGAAAGCCATAAATCCGTAAGGTTTTGTCTTTGCTGCTTCGATTACTTCCCATATACTAATACCCATTCTCTCGCAAAGCATAGCAAGTTCGTCTACGAGAGCAATATTTGCAAGCCTGAAGGTGTTCTCGAGCAGTTTTGTCATCTCAGCAACTTTAGGGGAGGAAACTTTAAAAACCTCCGGCACAACAATTTTATAAAGATTTGCAGCTAAATCTGTAGATTTTTCATTAATTCCACCTACAACTTTTGGAATGTTACTAACATGATATTCTTTGTTGCCTGGGTCGATACGTTCTGGAGAGAATGCAAGGTAGAAGTCTTCGCCTGGTTTTAACCCGCTTTTTGAAAGGATTGGCAAAACTACCTCTTCTGTTGTCCCTGGATATGTCGTGCTTTCCAAAACTACTAGATCACCTCTATGGAGATAAGGAACAATATTTTCTGAAGTATTTATTATGTAAGATACATCAGGTACCTTATTTATAGTTAGGGGCGTAGGGACACAAACAATTATTGCCTCAACATCTGAAAGATTCCTAAAATCCTGAAAGGCTTTTAATTTACCATTCTTAACTACATTTTCCAATGCATCGCCCACGATATCACTTATATATGATTTTCCACTGTTTACAGCGTCAACCCTTTCCGGGTTCCTTTCTATGCCCACAACCTCAACTCCCTTTCTTGCAAACTCAACTGCTAATGGTAAGCCGACATACCCCAACCCTACAACCGCTATCTTCTTAAAGGCAGTGTTGTTAGAAACTTTCTCTTCCATTTTTCCCCCTTTCTTCATATAAGCGACCTTGAATTAGATCTTTTCCACCTGCAAGGATTATAATTTTCACCCAAAAGCCTTCTCTACTCCTTCGGATAAACAATTAAAATGCTTTTATCCGCTTGATACCAATTAACATATGCACCAATGGACTCTGCAACAAAACGAATGTGAAGCATCGTTCGGTCGTTTTTGATAAACGATGTAGAGAAATCACCGAAACCCTTCATTTCTTTGCAACCTCTTTGTTACCCTGCGTGCCTTGCATATACTCAAGAAAGAATGCAAGCAAAATTGAGAAGAAGAGTGCTGCAACACCTGAAACCAAAATATTTAATTTTTTGTTAGGCTTTACAGGAGTATCTGAAACATAGGGCTGTTGAAGATATTCAAATTCATGCGATATACTAAGCTGAGATTTAAGGTCGGTGACTGTATTTTCCAAATCCATTTTCTTGCTTAACATTGATTCATATAAATTTGTCAGTAAAGATGACTCTAAAAAGTATTCAGCTTTTGAACTACTTTTCTGCATCTGAAGTATTTGTTTAGAAATCTGGGTTACTTCCGAATTCAAAATTTCAATCTGAGATGAAAGAGTTAAAA
>JAEMPV010000016.1:1863-72309 GCA_022759145.1 Caldisericum sp. | reverse complement strand
AGTTGTCCCCAAGACTGCCTTGAGTTCATCGAAGTGATTGTAGTAAAGCCAACTATATTCAGTTATAAAGTTATATCCAAAGGAACGATAAACTGCAACGGCGTTTAAGACATAAAGGACACCAACTGCAATAAGACCTAAAACCATTCCCCTCATATAGGAGAGCCTTGGTGTTTTAACTTCAGAGCCAATGTATGAGACTGCTTCAACTGCAGTGTAAGCCCATAAGACCGAAAGAAGCATTCCCTGGAGCGCTTGCCCTGTCGGAAGATAAGCATCCTTAATTTTTAACTTGGTTGCAAGGTCGTGAACTGCTTGATACGAATTTGCACCAAAAATTACGTTAAAGGAAGGTTCTCCGCTTTTAACAAGGAAGATAATGATTGCAATGCCTGTAATAGCAAGTGGAATATAAATTATAGCTCTTAATACCCATTTGAGTTTGTCTATGCCCAAAAGTTCGAGTATCCACATAACGATAGTTATCGCTAACGCAATCCAAAGCCGTGTCCATGGATCAGCAAGTCCTTCTCCCAGAGCAACAAGAGACGCATTTTTAGATACGATTCCTGCAATCTGAATCGAAGAAGCAAGAGGAATAAGCCCAAGGTAGTTAAGAAATCCTACTGCAAGTGAAGCGCCTCCTCCAATAACATACGACCAGTTTGGAATGAAACCGAGAATTGGATGTAAGACCCTTGAAATAACAACATAGAGAGAGCCACTCCTTGGGAAAGATGCAGAAAGAATTGCAAGAATAAGCACAGGCGGAAGCCACACAAGAAGCCCAATTAAAAATGCAAGCGTCATGTTTCCACCAGGATAAAGACCTGGCACCTTCACAGTGTAGTAAGTCATTCCTGATGCTGCAGGTCCTGCGATTGTAAAAAGCAGGACATCCCACCAGTTTAATTCTCTTACAAGGCCTGAAGCCTTTCTCGTAAACACTACCGACTCTTCGTCGCTCATAATACCTCCCTTTCCTTGGTTTTCAAAAATTATATGTAATTCAATTTTGAAGTCAGGAGATTTTGCTATGAATTTTTTCTTTTTATGGTAAAATGTAGCATATTTGATTTGGAGGTTAAAATGACAAAAGCATCAAAAATTGTTTTAGCAGTTTACTTTTTCTTCCTTGCACTCATTACGATCATTGTGCCATGGAAGGTTAACCAGGCAATTGCCCAGGGAACAGTAATCGTTAATTCTATTGGTTATGCGCCAATCTGGTCGGTCCGTGCTGTTAGTACGAATTTTGAGGCGGTAACAGTCGATTTTGGAAGAGTTATCCTTGAGATCATTGCTTTAACTGCTCTTTTTGCAATTCCTTTTATCTTTACTCTGAGAAATGAGGATGAAGATTACGAATATGTCGAACTTGAAGATTTTCTTAATGAAAACGAAGGCGAAGAAGACGCAGGAACTAAAGAAGAGTAATTAAACTTAGGTAAAATCTTGTATTAGAGGGCGGTAAGCCCTCTTTTTAATTTTTTAAGAAAATTTAATTTTCTTGACTAAATATTTAAAATCTGATATTATTGGGAAGGAAGGAGGTTTTTACAATGGGAAGCATTTTAATAAAAACAGAGATCCCTGGTCCAAAGAGCAGGGAAATTATGAAGAAAAAAGAGGAGTTTGTAGCGTCCCCCCTCGAACCGCTTGCGCCGTTTTTTATCGCAAGAGGTGAAGGTGCTGTTGTAGAAGATGTTGATGGGAATAGATTTCTTGATTTTACAGGCGGCTGGGGGTGCCTTGTAGTAGGCTACTCGCCAAAACCAATCGTTGAAGCGGTAAAAAAACAGGTCGAAAATTACATCCATACTGATTTTACTTCAATTCCTTATGAGCCATGGCCAGAACTTGCAAAGATGATTGCAGAACGTGCACCTGGAAATTTTGAAAAGGCTGTTGCATTTTTTAATTCAGGTGCGGAGGCCGTAGAGAACGCAGTTAAGGTTGCCCGAGGCTACACTAAGAGAAGGGCAGTTGTTGTTTTTGATGGTGCATTTCATGGTAGGACGCTTCTTACGATGACAATGACACATAGACCGATGCCTTACAAATATATTTTTGGAAGTGCACCAGATGTTTATAGAATACCAAGACCGAATGTTCACAAAAATAAATACACTCCTAAAGATTTTGAAAGGCTTCTTCTTGATACGGTAGCACCTGACGATGTTGCGGCAGTAGTGATTGAACCAATTCAAGGAGAGGGTGGTTTCAATGTCCCACAGCCTGGTCTTCTTGAAGAGATAAGGAGAGTAACAGAAAAGTACGGAATACTTTTTGTAGCGGACGAGGTTCAAAGTGGCTACGGAAGAACAGGAAAATTCTTTGCAGTTGAAAATTGGGGAGTAGTTCCAGATTTAATTTCACTTGGAAAATCTATTGCAGCAGGTTTCCCGCTCTCCGCAGTTGTTGGAAACAGAAAATTCTTTGATGCACTTCCAAAAGGCTCTATCGGTTCTACTTTTGGTGGCAATCCGGTTGCATGTGTTGCTGGCATTGAAGTTATTAAGATGATTGAAAGAGAAAAACTTTTGGATAGAGCAGTTCATCTTGGAAAAATCATAAGAGAGCGTTTTGAAGAGTTCCAGAAGAAGTATCCTGTTGTAAAAGAGGTAAGAGGCGTTGGAGCAATGCAGGCAATTGAGTTCGTAAAAGATCATGATACCTGGGAGCCTGATGCAGAAACCTGCCAGGCTGTTATACAGGAAGCACTTAAAAACGGCGTTGTCCTTGCAGGTGCGGGCTTGCATAAAAATATAATAAGGTTGTTAATACCGCTTGTGATAACTGATGAGCAACTTAAAGAAGGGCTTGATGTTCTTGATAGAGCAATAGAAAAAGTTACGAAGGGAAAGTAGATCCTAATAAGATTTTTAAAAGAGGGGTATTTAAGCCCCTCTTTTATTTTATAACTTCTATCATATCCTTTGCGTTTTGAGGCGCTTTTTTTGAATAATTTATTATAAGTGTTATTGCTTTTTCAATGAGGCTCTCGGGACTTACTTCGCTATTAAAGCTTCGAATTAGGAGAGATGCCCCGGGAAATTGCGGTTTAAGTAATATGTCCGAAGGTTTTTTTAGTCTTTCAAGTTCATTATTTTCTAACTCGTTTCTTCCAATTACGATTACTGAATTATTTTCAAAGAAGACCCTGCCTCTTCTGAGTATCATTGCATCGTTTCCATCAAAATTAGGGTTGATTTTTTTGAGCGTCTTTAATCGTCTTGAGTATTCAGGGTCAGTAAGAATACAACCTGATGCAGGCGTTTCAAAAACCTCAAGACCGAATTCTTTTGCAAGTTGAAGTTGAACTTTTCTACTTTCACCTTTTATATCGAGCATGTGTTCTCTATTTATTAGTCCTCTTTTTTCTGCTTCCGTTTCAGGAAGAAGTTTTAAGGACAACGGACGGACGATTTTTCCCTGAAGTCCAAGGATTTCTTCCATTTCTTCAAATACACCTGCTCTTTGAGAAAAAGGCCTTTCTTCTAAGACTTCTCCTGTTGCGATAAAGTCAAAACCTTCTTTTTCCATTATTTCTTTTGCTCTTTTTATCATAAGCAAGTGGCAGTCAACACAGGGATTCATATGTTTACCGTAACCATGCGGTGGCTTATGGACAACCTCAAGGTGATCGTTACTTATATCTTCTACCCTTAAATTAAGACCGATAGCCTCTGCGTACTTTTTTGCTTTATCTGCCTTAAAGAAGTAAGTTTCAAAAAATACAGGCACAACTTCTATGCCCTCTTTCATAAGAAGAAGGCAAGCAAGTTGCGAATCAAGTCCGCCTGAAAATAAAACTAAAGCCTTTGCCATTTTTTCCTCCATAAACGTAGTAATTATAACTTAAAAGGTAATGTTTTCAAATAGTGAGGATTTTTCTTATAATTTAAAGGCATGAAAGGAAGGAGGCATTATGAAAGCAATAATTGTGCATGGTGGAGCAGGTAGCGCAAAAAGGAAAGACGAAATACCTGAAAGGGTCGATTTTGTAAAAACTGTTGCAAAAACTGGTTTTGAACTTCTTGAAAGTGGTAAGAATGCACTTGATGTTGCAGTGATAGCAGTAAAAATGCTTGAAGACCATCCACTCTTCGATGCAGGAAAAGGCTCGTATCTTAATGAGGAAGGTTTTGTAGAGATGGACGCAGGCATTATGGATGGTTTGACACTATCGATTGGTGCTGTTGCAGGTGTTCGGAGGGTAAAGAACCCAATTGAGTTAGCAAGACTTGTGCTTGAGCATCCAAAACACAACTTTCTTATTTCCGATGGTGCAGAAAAGTTTGCAAGAGCAAATGGTATCGAATTTGTCCCTCCTTATTATTTTTACACGGAGCGCATAATAAAGATATTTGAAGGCACTTACGGCGATACTGTTGGTGCTGTTGTATTTGACGGGGAAAGGATAGTATCTGCGGTGTCAACTGGCGGGACGCCTAACAAACTTTTAGGTCGTGTTGGAGACTCCCCCGTTGTAGGCTCTGGGTTTTATGCAAACAATGAGTTTGGTGCGGTTTCAACAGGCATTGGTGAAGACATAATGAAACTTCTTCTCAGTTTTAGGATTGCCCTTTATTATCCTCAAAATTCTCTTGAAGATGCAACTAAAATGTGCATAGACGATTTAACAAGAATCGGAGGGAAGGCAGGTCTCATTTCACTTGACAGATTTGGTAATATTGCCTATGCCCGTAATACTGAAGGAATGTTTGTTGCCTATATGAGAGAAGGTCAGGGTGAAGTATTTGGGGAGTTTTAGTTATTCACAAAGTTCTTGATTTTGCATTATTGATTTATGGAAATTTTTGCATAAAATATAGGAAAACAAACGAGCCTCAATTGGTTGAATTTTAATAAAGGGAGATGGAAAAAATGGAAGTATTGGTTTTTGTAGAAAACCCAAAAGGTTCACCAAACAAGTATGAGTATGACGAAGAAGAGAAGTTGATTAAACTTGACCGAACTTTTTATGGCGCAGTGCACTTTCCTTTTGAGTATGGTTTTATTAAAGGGACAAGAGGAGAAGATGGTGATCCCTTGGATTGCATACTTCTTTCTACAAATCCTACTTTCCCAGGATGTTTAGTTAAGGCAAAGGTAATAGGCGTTTTAGAGATGGAAGATGAAGGTGGAATTGATTCAAAGGTCGTCACTGTTCCAATTGAAAAGATAGACCCGAGATTTAAAGAGATTCAAGATGTTAGCGATTTGGGAGAACACACAAAGAAAGAGATAATGGAATTTTTTGAAGTATATAAAAGATTGGAACCAGGCAAATGGGTAAAATTAAATGGGTTTAAAGGAAAAGAAGCTGGAGAGAAGATGGTAATCGAAGCAACGAAAAGAGAAGAAGAGGCGGAAGAAGAGTAGTGAATTTTAAGAAGAGTTTCTCAAAAAAGAGCTGTTTTTGCATATTTGAATTGCTATATTTGGGGAAAGTTCCCTAATAAGAGTAAAACAAAAGGAGGAGGAAATGAAAAATCTAAAGAGGTTTATCCTATTGGTTTTAGTGATTACTTTACTTCCTCTATCTTCAGTTTTTGGGTGGAATTCTCACGGGCTCACACTTTCTTATGTTGTAGCAAATATTGACTGGTTAAGACAATACAAAGACATAACGATTACCCCTTATACATACAAAAGTTACGAGACTATACCCATTAACCCAGATTTTGAGGTTAAATACTTTGAAGGGAAAATTGGTGAAAAAACCGACGCTATAACTATTTTAACAACATATGCTGATGAGCCTGATTGGGGGCTTGACGAGAATATGAAATTGTCAAAGTTTCAAATATTTACCGGTGGACCTCAAGGTTACAGGCATATGTACTACAGGATGGGCCCATTTACTGTTGGTGTAGCGCCGTATATGATTGACTTCTGGTTTCATATGGCAGAGATTGCAAAGGAAAAGAACGACCTTTATTGGACTTTCCGTTTCCTTGCAAGGGCTCTTCACTATATGGAGGACATAACCCAGCCATACCATGGGACGCCAGGACCAGCTTCTGTGATCTTGAAGAATATTTTTTCAGGAGTAGGCGGACTTACAACAATGTGTTCAAATCACCACTACGCACTTGAAGATTACCAAGGGTATATGGTTAAGGTTCACAATCCTGATTTTGTAAAGGTGCTTTCAGAGGATTATATGCCTATGAAAGTTAGCGATGTTAAATCTCTTGTTGAACTTGGAAAACTTGCCGCTTCTCTAAATAGACCCAGGGTAAGAATACTTTGGCCTCTTGAAACAAAGTTATTTGGTGACGAAATTAATAGTCGTAAAAACAAGTTTAAACTTGATGAAAGCAAAATACAAACTTTCGATAAGGATACAATGGGAAAATACAACGAGGCACTTTTCTACTCTCTAAGGTATTTTAATGGCTTTTCGAGGCTCCTTCTTGAATACGCAAGGGTAAATCTAAAACTTTAACTCTCTTTTTCGAAGTGGTGGTGCTTTATAACTTTTCCTTCGCCTATATAGACTACATATTCACCAATATTTGTTGCCTGGTCTGCGATACGCTCAACATTTTCTGAAACTCTTATTATGAGTATTGCTCTGTTTATTGTTCTCGGATCGCTTAGCATATAGGTTATAAGTTCTCTTATAATTTGGTCGTTAAGTTGGTCGACTATGTCGTCTCTTATACATATTTCTTTTCCAAGGGCGCTATCTTCGTTTACAAAAGCGGTAATTGCATCGTCAAGCATCTGCAAGGCAGTTTCAGCCATTCTTGGAAGGTCTATATAAGGCTTTACATCTGGCTGCGGTATTAATTCCCTTGCAAACTCAGCTATGTTTACTGAAAGGTCGCCAACCCTCTCGAGGTCTTTTACCATCTTTATTATCATCGCAACTTTTCTCAGGTTTTTTGCCTGAGGTGCGTAAAGTGCAAGTGTTTCTATGGCAAGGTCATCGATTTCTATTTCAAGATCGTTTACCTGAGGCTCAAGTTCGTTTATTACCTTTTCAGCCCATTCCATTTTCTTTTCTACTATCGATCTAACTGATAGTTTTACCATTTCCTCTGCAATGCTTGACATTTTCAAAATTTTTTCTGTTAACGCTTTTAATCTATCTTCTAACATTTTTTCACCTCATCCAAATCTACCTTCAAGGTAATCCTCTGTGAGTTTATTCTTTGGCGTTGTAAACATCCTTTCTGTCTTATCGTATTCTACAAGTTCTCCCATATAAAGGAAGGCAGTATAATCAGAGACTCTTCCTGCCTGTTGTATGTTGTGGGTTACGATTACAATGGTAAACTCCTTTTTCAATTTCTCAATCAAGCGCTCGAGTTGAAGTGTCGATATTGGGTCTAAGGCAGATGCAGGTTCGTCCATAAGAAGCACTTCAGGTTCAACTGCAATTGCCCTTGCGATACAAAGCCTCTGTTGCTGACCACCTGACAAGCTAAAAGCTGACTCATCTAACTTATCTTTTACCTCTTCAAATAGATTTGCTTCCTTTAGCGCCCATATGACTTTTTCTTCTATTGT
Source organism: Caldisericum sp. (assembly GCA_022759145.1). Classification (NCBI taxonomy): domain Bacteria; kingdom Pseudomonadati; phylum Caldisericota; class Caldisericia; order Caldisericales; family Caldisericaceae; genus Caldisericum; species Caldisericum sp. The sequence continues at coordinate 64,782 of JAEMPV010000016.1, read as the reverse complement.
TTTTTTATCTCTTATCCCATGGATCTTCAATCCGTATGCAACATTCTCGAATATTGACTTTGGGAATGGGTTTGGCTTTTGAAACACCATACCTACATGCCTTCTCAACTCGAAAACATTAACATCTTTATCGTATATATTTTTGTTATCAAGCAACACTTCACCTTCGACTGTTATATCTTCAAAAAAGTCATTCATCCTGTTGAGACTTCTAAGGAATGTTGATTTACCACATCCAGAAGGACCTATAATTGCTGTAACGGAGTTTTCGTGGATATCAAGCGATATTCCTTTCAGAATCTCCTGTTTTTTTGTGAATGCCTTTAAGTTTCTTACAGATATTTTTACCATTTTTTCTTGCTCCTAAATTTGTTCCTAATAATTATACCAGGAAGCGTTATTATGAAAACAAGCACAATTAATACGATTGATGCACCAAATGCTATGGGAACTTGCTTTTGAGGAAAAGTTCCTTCCGCAAGAAGCCCGTATATTGTATATGGGAGCGCCATAACCGGCTCAAAAATGCTTTCAGGAAGGCCTCTCGTGTAGAAAGTAGCCCCAGTAAAAAGTATTGGTGCTGTTTCGCCTATCGCCCTTCCTATACTCAGAAGAACGCCTGTAATAATATTTGGAAGTGCAGTTTTTACTACTATCTCCCAGGTTGTTTGCCATTTTGTTGCGCCAAGTGCATAGGATGCGTCTCTAAAGTCCTTTGGAACAAGTTTCAGACTCTCAATGGTTGCAGAAAAAATTGTAGGAAGTATAAGGATTGAAAGTGTTAAACTTCCTGCAATTAAAGAAACCTTTAGATTGAGTATTTTGCAGAACACAGCCAAACCGAAAAGTCCAAAAATAATTGATGGTATGCCGGACAGTGTGTCTATTGCAAGTCTTATAGCCTCTGTAAGTGTATTTTCCTTAGTATATTCTGAAAGATAGATGCCGCCTAATACACCTATAGGAACTGCAAAAATTATTGCAAGCCCCACAAGATACAAACTTCCAACAATTGCAGGGAAAATTCCACCTTCGGTAAAACTGTTTCTTGGGTAATCGATTATGAAATTAAGAGAAATTACTTTAAGTCCCTTTGAGAGTATATAGAAAATAAGGGTAAAGACAATCAGAAGAGATGTAAATGCAAGTAATCTAAATATTGTAAAAAATATTTTTTCTTTCGTTAATTTATCCATATAATTTTTTCCTGTACAATTTCCTTAAATACCTGCTTAAAAGATTGAATGAGAGGACAAAAATAAGAAGCACCAAAGAAAGGAGAAATAGCGCTCTGTAGTGGTCTGAGCCAACCGCTGTTTCTGCCATTTCAAGAGCAATTGTTGCAGTTATTGGTCGCATTGGCTCAAGGATGCTATGGGGAATTCTTATAGAATTGCCAGATGCAAGCAATACAGCCATAGTCTCACCAATCGCCCTTCCAAAGCCAGCAGTGATTGATGCAAAAATTCCTGCAGAAGCTGATGGTATTGTTATCCCAAATATCGTTTCAAGGTTTGATGCACCAAGTGCATATGATGCAAGTTCTGGTTCCTTTGGGACCATCGAGATTGCATCTTCAGAAAGTGTCGTAATCGTAGGAATAGACATTATTGCAAGAACTATGCTTGCGTTAAGCCCGTTAAGTCCAACGGGTAAATTGAACAACTTTTTTAAGATTGGACCTAAAAATAATAGCGCAAACATGCCATAAATTACTGATGGTATATTTGCAAGAAGCTCAATTACTGGTTTAAGAATACTTCTTACCTTTGGGCTTGCTATTTTTGAAAGGTATATGGCTGTGCCAAGAGATAGTGGTAGCGCAATAAGCATAGAAAATATGGAGATATAAAATGTTGAGATAATTGAAGGAAGGAAGCCAAAGAGCGGAGGCACGCTTGTAGGCCTCCACTCTTTACCGAGCAATAGTTCTTTCAGGGAGTACTTTGAAAGAAGTGGCAATCCCTGGTCTGCAATTGTTATTACTATTCCTGCAAGAATAATAATTGCAATGTATCCAAAAATTGGAAGTAAATACTCCCCAAAGTTTTTCTTCATACTACTTTATTCTAATGAAACCGACACTTTCTACAATATCCTGCCCCTCAGGAGATAGAACGAAGTCTATAAAATTCTTTACCTCTCCTTTTGGTTCTCCATTTGTGTACATATATAGGTGTCTTGAAAGCTTATAGGTTTTATTAATTGCTGTTTCTTTGGATGGCATTACGCCTTCGTAACTTACCGCCTTAACTGAAGAATCAAGGTATCCAAGCCCGACATAACCAATTGCACCTTCTGTAGATGCAACAGTATTTTTCACCGTCTGGTTTGATGATTGATAGACTGCTTTGTCTGTAATCTTTGCATCCTTAGGAAGTGCAAGTTCCATAAATGCACCGTATGTACCTGACGAAGAGTCTCTTGAAACAACTACAATTGGTGCATCTTTCCAACCTAATTCCTTCCAGTTTGTTATTTTGCCTGTAAAAATATCGATTACCTGTTCCCGTGTGAGGTTCGTTATGGGGTTTGCCGGGTTTACAATAATAGAAAGTGCATCGAGTGCTATTGGGATTTCATAAGGATTTACGCCTTTTGCCTTTGCTTTCTCAATCTCCTCTTGCTTAATTTCTCTTGAAGAGTTTGCAATGTCTGTTGTTCCATCGATAAGTGCAGCAATCCCGTTTCCAGAACCTGTTCCCTCAACAGAAATCTTCACATTCGGGTGTTTATCCATATAGACTTCTGCAGCCTTTTGAGCAATTGGAAAAACTGTTGTTGATCCGTTCATTGTGATTTTTACTTCCTGAGCAGGTTGTTGAGAAGTTGCTCCTTGATTACTCCCTGACTGCTTGCAACCGGTAAAACCAAAGACGACTGACACTGAGATGACTGCTACTAGAAGATACGCTAAGAATTTCCCTTTCTTATTCATGCCTTCACCTCCACTTACATCTTAAGTGGAAAAATATCCATAAAAAAGCATTTTTAGTTAAGAAATGGTTAAAATATGGTTAAATTGTGTTAATCAACTTTCGGGAACTTTAAGGTGAACTTTGTTCCTGCACCAGGTTTACTTTCTACCTTAATTTCTCCTGAATGCATATCCACAATTCTTTTAGTTATTGTTAAACCAAGTCCTGTCCCTTTTACATTTTCGTTTCTTGAGCGGTCTTCTCTGTAGAAAGGTTCAAAGATTTTGTCGATGTTCTCTTCTCTTATTCCTTTTCCTGTGTCCTCTACTTCAATGTATGCATATTTTTCGTCCTTGAATATCTTTAGAGATACTCTACCACTTTCAGTATACTTCATTGCGTTTTCCAGGAGATTTATTAAAACATCTTCTAATAAAAAGTAGTTGCCTCTTATTTTTGTATTTTCTTGTATCTCGTATGTAAACTCAAGTCCCTTTTCTTTAAACTGATTCTCAAATTTTTTTACAACTTCTTCACCTAATTTTGTTAAGTCTACTATTTCTTTAAGGCTATTTCTAACAGATTCAATTTCACTTAACTTTAAAATTCTTTCTGTGAGTTTCTTAAGCCTTTCGGTATTTTCTTTTAATATTGTAAGGAATTGCAGCCCTTTTTTCTTTATGAAATTTTCGTTTTCTAATATCTCAACTGTTCCAAGAATCGAGGAAAGTGGAGTTTTCATCTCGTGAGAAACTGCCTCCAAAAATTGACTCTTGAGGAATGTCTCGTTTCTAAAATCCTCAAGTTTTTTGAAAATTGCAAGAATGTGTTGCTTGTCATAAAGAGTAACTGGCGAAAGTGTGGCATTATACAAAACCCCGTTAATTTCTACATTTTGCTCTATTGTTTTATTTTCCTTTAGTGCGTTTCCTATAATTGTTATGATGGTGCTATTTCTTATGGCTTCATAGTAGAGTTTCTTGTCTTTAAGCTTAATAAGGTTTTCAGCCTCCTTATTTTTAAAAACTATTTCTCCTTCTGCGTTTATTATGATTATCGCTTCGTCTACTTTTGAAGAGATTTCATTACAGATTGTTCTTATGTTTCTTAAATCGCTTTCTTCCCTTAAATATGATTCGCCTAAAGTTTTAAGGAAAATTCGAACTTCTTCAAAGATCTTTGAGTCACCTTCGAAATTTTTTATTTCCTTTTTCTCTATGAGGTTTTTAAGGAATTTTTCTAAGTCACCTATTTCGTTTGATTCAATAAAGATGTATGCAACCAGGATTAAAAATGAAATTGTTAACAAAGTAAAAGATAACCCTAAGAGGTTCCTAAAAGGTAAGGTTATTAGGGAAATTAGTATTAACCCTGCAGCGCTTAAGAGGGTAAAATTTATTCTTCTAATTGGAATTTGTAGCCAACCCCCCTCACCGTAACAATATACTTTCCGCACTCATGAAGTTTGTCTCTTATGCTTTTTACATGGACATCAACAGCACGTTCCGTTGGTGAAACAGTGTGCAGAAAGGCTTCACTCAGAAGTTCTTCTCTTGTAAAGACTTTTCCCTTGCCTTCAACGAGTACCTTCAAAATGCGGAATTCAGTAGGTGTAAGTTTTACTGCTCTGTCCTTGCAGTAAGCAACATAGTTTGCGATGTCAAGAGTTATATCACCTGCCTGGATTGTTGTCTTTTTACCTTCTCTAACAAAAGCCTTAACTTTTGCAGCAAGAACCCTTGGTGAAAATGGTTTAGGGATGTAATCATTTGCACCAATTTCCAATCCAAGCACCATATCCCCCTCTGAATTTTTTGCAGTGAGTATTATAACGGGGATATCCTTCGTGTCTTCTCTTGACTTGAGCGTTTTCAGGATTGTAAGACCATCGACATTTGGAAGCATTAAGTCAAGAACAATGCAGTCATACCTTTTCGAACCAATTGCATTAAGGAAACTATCCCCAGTGTAGTACTTGTCAACCTTAAACCCCTCCCTTTCGATATAAAAAGAGGCAAGGTCAACGATGTCCTTTTCGTCATCTACTATCGCTATTCTCTTCATACTTTAATTATATATAAAACACTCCTTTTTCAAAAGATGGATATGTGTATAATTGTTGTATGAAACAAGGATATGTTGATTTGCCGCTTCACGGAGGACATGCACCGCCCTGGCTTTTTAAGCGGATGGAGAAACTTGCACGAGCACTTTCTTCTGCTATTATTGAATTCTTTGGAGTTGAAGAGTACCTTAAAAGATTAAGCGATCCAGTATGGTTTCAATCATTTGGGTGTCTTCTTGGTTTTGACTGGCACAGCTCGGGGCTTACTACAACGACAACTGGTGCAATAATTTCAGGATTTGGAGAGGAAAGCAAAAATTATGGCGTATTTTTTGCAGGGGGGAAAGGGGCAAGGGCTTTAGATACACCAGTAGATATTGATTTTATATTAGAGAAGGGCTATGTAAGTGAAAATATTGCAAATACCTTAAAGAGGACTTCTCGTTTAGTTGCAAAGATTGACTCTTCCTGTGTGCAGGATGGTTATAAACTTTATCATCATTTCGTTGTATTTGATAAATTTGGAAACTGGACAATTGTGCAGCAGGGAATGAAAGAGGAAAATCGTTATGCACGGAGGTACCACTGGAACTCTTTTGGGCTTAAGAGTTTTGTAAAAGATCCGCATAAAGGAGTTATTACTGTAAAGTTTGAAAAGCCTCTGAACCTTGTTGATGCTACTATCGGAGAAACACAGGAGAAGATGGTTTTCCTTGCAAATGATGGTAATTTTGTAAATGAAATAAAGAAAATAAAATTTCCTTCACACCATCCTATTTATGAAAGTGATTTTGATAGAGAGCGTCTTTCTAAGATTTTTAGTTTTGTAAAAGATGTAAATCCTAAAGACTTTGAAGAATTATTGCTTGTTAAAGGGCTCGGAGAAAAGAGTTTAAGGGCATTAGCACTTTCCTCGCACCTTCTTTTTGGAACGCCTCTTTCCTACAAAGATCCTGCGACATTTTCCTTTGCGCACGGTGGAAAAGATGGCTATCCCTATCCTGTTATGAGAGATATTTACGATAAAACTATCGAAGTTTTTGAAACATCAATTAAGAAGGCAAAACTTGATGAATTTGAGAAGGAAAAACTGCTTACAAAGTTAAAAAGCCTTGCAATATGAAATTTAATACAGTAGAAAAAGATATCGTAGTAAAAAATGTTATTAAAAGGTCAATTTTCATAGGGACCGTAAAGAAGGTTTCGAATTTAAAAGAGGTGGAAGCTTTTTTGGATGTTATAAAAGAAAAATACAAAGATGCGAACCACAACCCGTATGCATACAGGCTTGTAACGCGTGAACAGTATTATTCGGATGATGGGGAGCCAAGTGGTTCTGCAGGAGTTCCTATTTTTAATGCGATAAGACATTTTGATGTTTACAATATTTGTGTTGTTGTAACACGTTACTTTGGTGGTGTAAAACTAGGCATCCCTGGTTTAATAGAGGCGTATGGATCGACTGCGGAATTTGCAATAAAAAGTGCAAATATTGTAGAAGAGAAGACAACTAAAACTTTAGAGGTTAGGTTTCCATACTCCTCCTTCAATTTTGTGAACTACGCTTTGAGTAAGATACCGCACAAAATTGTAAAAAGGGAATTCACAGAGGATGGTTTAATAGTAGTACAAATTGATGAAGATCTATTGGATGAATTTTCTTCACTTCTTAAAAAAGATGTAAGAATAAATTTTTCTGTTTTAAATTTTTAACTTGCAAACGATTTTGATTTTTGTTATAATAAATTGATTTAGACGAAACTGATTTTAGGAGGCGAAAGTTGGCTACAAAAATTAAGCTTGCAAGAGTTGGAGCACCTCATCGAGCATTCTACAGGGTTATAGTTTCCGACTCGCGTTTTGCAACTGATAGCAAGGTTATTGAAATTGTTGGACACTGGAATCCAGTTGTGGAACCAGAAGAACTTGTTTTCGACAAGGAAAAGGTTCTTGAGTGGTTAAAGAAAGGCGCGCAGCCTACAGAAAGCGTATTGAATCTTCTCAAAAGAGCAAAAATTTGGGACGAGTACCTAAAACTCAAAGGAGGTAAGTGATGAAAGAACTTATTGAAACCATTGTTAAAGCATTAGTTGATAACCCAGAAGAAGTTAAGGTTACAGAAGTTGCAGGTGAAACTGCAGTTATTTACGAAATAAAGGTTGCAGATTCCGATATCGGTAAGGTTATCGGAAAGCAGGGTAAAACCGCAAACGCACTAAGAACTATTGTAAAAGCAGCATCCTCTAAGATTGGAAAAGCAGCAAGCATTCAGATCAACTCCAAGCCAAGAGGAGCATAACCTAAAGGAGTGCTCGATGAGTGTGCTTCACCTTAAGCAAAATGTAATAGTCAAAGTTATAGTAACCGAAAAGTTTAAAGAAGATTTTAAAAAAGAAATTTCAAGACAATTGGAAGCAGCAGAGGGCAAGGCGCGTGAGTTAAAATCGTCGCTTGCGCGCCTTGTTATTGAGAGTGCAGGCATTCAAAATCCAACCTATGTTGAAAGTTTAAAAGCAAGAATTGAAGAAGAAAGGATGCTTCAAGAGGCTATTGCTGCCGATTTAAGAGAAAAGATCAAAGAAATAGAAGCATTACCGCTTGAAAGCATTTATCCGTATACGGTTATTGAGGGCCTTGTGGATGTTGATGTGGGTGACAATCTCTTCAAGAAGATTGCAGGTGTTGAGGTCCTCGTTAAAGACGGTGTTGTAGTAGAGATTAAAGAAGGCACCTAAGGGTGCCTCTTTTACTTTATGGAAGCTCATTTTCTCACCATATTCCCTGAGTTTTTCGAATGTGCAAGGTCCTTTGGTTTGTTTAGAGTTGGAATAGAAAGAAATATTCTTTATTACTATGTTCATAACCTTAGGGACTTTACAAAGGACAAGCATAAAACAACCGACGACACGCCTTATGGTGGTGGAGCGGGTATGGTAATGCTTGTAGAACCAATCGTGAAAGGGGTAGAGTATATTGAAGAAAACTATGGTAAACAATTCAAAATACTTACCTCTCCACAAGGCATAAAACTCGATCAGACACTTGCAAAAGAATTATCTTCCAAGGAGAAAATCCTTTTCATACCAACCCATTATGAAGGTGTTGATGAAAGGGTTATGAATTTTGTCGATATGGAAGTTTCAATTGGGGATTATGTTTTAAGTGGTGGTGAAATAGCTTCACTTGTTATCCTTGATGCAGCATTAAGGTTAGTTGAGGGATTACTTCACAACAAGGAATCTCTATCGGAAGAAACTTTCGAAAGTAACCTCCTTGAGTATCCTCAATATACACGCCCGTTTGATTTTAGAGGGGAAAGTGTTCCAGAGGTTTTACGGAGCGGAAACCACAAGGAAATTGAAAGATTTAGAAAAAAGGAATCTCTTAAAAGGACTTTACTTAAGAGACCAGATTTGCTTTTAAAGCACGAATTTACCAAAGAAGAAAAAGAACTCTTAAAAGAAATCGGATTGGAAATTGAGGAGTTAATAAGGAGAATAACATGATTAAACTTTATATGGCTCTTCTTCATTACCCAGCATATAACAAAAATAGAGAAATTGTTGCAACAAGTATCGTTATCCATGACCTTCATGATATGTCGAGAGCAGCAAGAACCTATGGAGTTAAAACCTTTTATGTAGTGCAACCTATGGAAGAGCAGAAGAAGGTCGTGTCCAGGATTGTCCGGTTCTGGCAAACTGTTGGCTATGAATACAATCCTAATCGATTAGAGGCAATTTCAGTAATGGATGTTAAGGATTCACTTTTCGATGTAATTAAGGATATAGAATCAAAGGAAAAAGAAAAGCCTTTCATTATCGGAACATCTGCAAAAGAGCGTAAAAACAAGGTTGATTATGACTTTATTGCAAAGAGGCTCATAGAAGACAAGCCTGTGCTTGTTTGCTTCGGGACTGGCTGGGGAATACCTGAGGACTTTGAAGTAAACTTTGATGGCTTTTTACCGCCAATAGTAGGCATTACGGACTTCAATCACCTCTCGGTGAGGAGCGCTGCATCAATCGTTCTTGATAGAATTATTCTTTCTTTTAAGGCTATTTCTTCTGCATCTTCAACGGATTAACAAAGAACAAGCCAAGAATTATTGTAATTCCACCTATTATCATTGTTATATTCATTGGTTCTTTGAGGAATATTACACCGCTTAAACTTCCTATTATTGGGTTTAAATATATAAATGTTGCGGTTGTCGAAGCTTCTTTATATTCGAGTGCTTTAAACCAGACTGCATAACCTATAAGGATACACAGCACTCCAAGATACAAGACAGCGATAAGAGTTTGCGTATTCATGCTTAGAATCTGTTCAATGTAGCTTCTTTTTATGAAAGGTGTTAGTGCAAGAGTCCCAAAGAAAAGGCCGAGTGTATTAACTTCAATTGGCTTAAACTTGTTGTAAAGGGACTTCGATGTAACTGTTGCAAGAGCCCAAGATGTAACTGATGTCAAACTTAAAATAACGCCTAATGTATTCTTGATTTCAAATTTGTGGGAAATACCATAGGTAAGAAGTATAACTCCTAAAAGAGAAATAAAAAGACCTAAGATTCTTTTTCTTTCAAGTTTCTCTTTGAGTATCAATGATGAAAAAACGCCAGTAATAACGGGGCTAAAACCAGCAACAAGTGCTGCAACTGATGCGTTAATCATTGTTTCAGCGGTATTTAGAAATATGTGGTATGAAGGAACTATGAGGAGCCCAACTAAAAATATCTTTAAAAAGTCGTTAATTGAATTTATCTTTTTTAAACCGGAATAAAAATCTTTAAAAAGAAATAAGAAAGGGAAAATTATAAAAAATCTTGCTATAACAAGTGCAATTGGTTCAAGTTGTCTTTCTGCAATTTTAATAAATGTGTAGGAGTTTGCCCACACAAGAAAAAGAAGAAAAAGACTAAGGTTTACAATTAATCCAGTTTTCTTTTCCATAAGTGCCTCCGGAAGTTTTTAAATTATTATAGCAAAAAGCTTTAAAATTTGTTGCAAAAGTATTCGAAATCTGTATAATATTTTGGTATATTTGAAAATGTGAAAGGGGTTGATTGATATGAAGGAAATTTTGAAGGAAATTGAGAAGGAATACCTTAAGGAAAGGCCCGACTTTAGTGTTGGCGATACAGTCAGAGTCCACGCAATTGTAAAAGAAGGTGGAAAAGAAAGAGTCCAGGTCTTCGAGGGTATCGTTATAGCAAAGAATGGCGGCGGCATTAACGAGACTTTTACTGTTAGGAAAGTCTCCTATGGTGTTGGTGTAGAGAGGGTTTTTCCGTTGCACTCACCTCTTGTAAAAAAAATTGAAGTAAAGAGAAAAGGTGATGTTAGAAGGGCAAAACTCTACTATCTTAGAGAAAGACTTGGTAAAGCCCAGAATGTAAAAGAAAAAGTTGAAAATACCGAGAAGGTAGAAACTACTAATAACTCAGAGGAAAATAACGCTTAATAAATGAGTGATTTTCAGAAAGAACTTAAAAGCTGGATTGTTTTAATAGTAGTTGCTTTTGCTATTTCTTTCTTGCTCAGGGCTTATGTTATTCAGCCCTTCAGGGTTCAAATGACCTCAATGGTTGCAACCCTTGAGCCGAACGACCTTGTGCTTGTAGAGAAAATTACTTACAGGTTTTCGAAGCCCCACAGGGGGGATGTGGTTGTGTTTATCCCCCCTAATAATCCAAATGATAAATACATAAAGAGGGTAATTGGACTTCCAGGAGAAACTGTTTCAATCCAGAATGGCGTTGTTTATATTAATGGCAAACCTCTTAAAGAGCCTTATGTAGATTCTCCAATGTCTGATATGCCTGAAGTGAAAGTCCCTTACGACTCTGTTTTTGTAATGGGTGACAATAGGTCTGTTAGTCTTGATTCAAGGGCATTTGGTCCTATAAAAATTTCAAGCATTATTGGACGTGCTGTACTTGTTTACTGGCCTATAAATCATATACAGAGTCTTATTGCTTACAGTGGGGAAAATCCTTAAAATAGGGATTGATGAAGCGGGAAGAGGACCTCTTGCAGGTCCAGTTGTATCGGCTGCTGTAATCATAGAGCACAGAATAGAAGGCGTAAAGGACAGTAAAAAACTTATCCCAAAGAAAAGATTTTTACTTTTTAACGAAATTATAAATCACGCAATTGCCTTTGGTGTAGGTACCGCATCCGTTGAAGAAATAGAATCCTTAAATATTTTGAATGCAACTTTTCTTTCAATGAGAAGGGCTATTGACAGCCTTCTTCTGAGTTATACAAAACAATTTGGAGAAATCTATCCAGAGGATTTCATTGTCCTTGTTGATGGTAACAAACCTATTCCTGATATCCCCTTTAAAGTAAAGGCTATCGTGAATGGCGACAACCTCATATATGAGATAAGTTGCGCTTCTATTATTGCAAAAGTTTACAGGGACAATATTATGGTTGCTCTTGCAAATGCATACCCTCAATACGGATTTGAAAAAAATAAAGGATATGGAACAAAGGAACACTTTGAAGCTTTGAAAAAATTTGGGATAAGTCCTGTCCACAGAAAAAAATTTGTTAGGGGTCTTGAGAATGTCACGCTCTTTGGGTAAAGAAGGGGAAGATATTGGCGCAAGATATTTGCAAAACAACGGTTTTAAAATTGTTGAAAGAAATTTTAGGACTCCTTTTGGCGAAATCGATATAATTGCAAGAAAAGGTAAAAAACTCTATTTTGTCGAAGTGAAAACAAGGACTTCCTCTGAATATGGAAGAGGAGTTGAAGCGGTAAATAAAAGAAAAAATAAGCCATATAGTGAATTCTATCAATTTTTACTTAGGAAATAAAAATGTTGATTACGAAATTGGAATTTTGGATATACTTAAAGTGGGAGATGAATTTGAAATTACTTATATTAGAGATATTTTTTAATTATTTGCTGGCTGGGGCGGAAGGATTCGAACCTTCGAATGACGGATCCAAAGTCCGTTGCCTTACCGCTTGGCTACGCCCCAATGCCTTTATATTTTAATGATTTTTAAGGAGAAGTCAAGAGATGAAAAACGAATTTAAGATTATTCCGTTAGGCGGAATTGGTGAAATTGGCAAGAACTCTACAATGCTTGAGTACAAAGGGGATATTGCTGTTATTGATTTTGGATTTAAATTTCCACCACCTGATTTGTTTGGTGTTGATTTTATAATCCCAGATTATAGTTATTTATTAAAGAACAAGAATAAGATTAAGGCAATCGTGCTTACACACGGACACCTTGACCATATTGGTGGGCTAAGGTTCCTTCTTGAAGAAGTAAAACCCTCAGTTATATTAGGTTCTGATTTAACCTTAGGACTTGTTAAAGAAAATCTTCCACCAAAACTAAAGAGTGCTTTGAAGTTTGAGGTTGTTAAGCCAAGAGAAACTATTAAAGTTGGTAATTTTGAATTTACCTTCATAACCGTTACTCACAGTATTCCTGCAAGTTTTGGAGTTGTAGTAAAGACAGACGAAGGAAGGGTGTTTTTTACGGGAGATTATAAATTCGATGCAACTCCAATAGATGGAAGGCAGATGGATATAGAGAAACTTGAAGAACTTTCCAAAGATGGCTTTGATGTGCTTTTCTCTGATTCCACAAACGCAGATGAAAGTGGACTTACTGGGTCTGAAGCAATAGTAGGGCAAAGTTTGTTCAAAATAATGGAGTCTGCGCCAGGCAGGGTTATTGTTGCAACATTCTCAACAAACATCCATAGAATACAACAGGTTGTTGATATTTCCGAAAGGCTTGGAAGAAAAGTTGCATTCGACGGAAGAAGCATTATAGAATCAGTGAAAATTGCCTCTAAACTTGGTTATCTCAAAGTTAAGGATGAGAGCGTTATCGAACTTTCCGATATAAGTGCACTTCCAAAGAAAATGGTAACAATAGTAACAACCGGAACACAAGGCGAGCCAATGTCTGGTCTTGTAAGGATTTCAAATGGAGAGCATAACGGCATTAAAATAACAAAGGGCGATATCGTAATAATTTCAGCGGATCCAATACCTGGGAATGAAAGATTGGTTTCGGAGGTTGTTAACAAACTCTTTAAGTTAGGTGCTTTTGTTTACTATCGAAAAGAGGACGGAATCCATGTTTCGGGGCACTGTTCTCAGGAGGACATTCGCTTTATGATAGATGTTGTGAAACCTAAATATTTTGTTCCTGTTCATGGCGAGTACAAGCACCTTGTCTATGCAAAGAAAATTGGAGAAGAAGAGGGTATTCCAAAAGAGAATATTTTTATTGTAGAAAACGGTTTGGGAGTTGCTCTATTAAACGGAAAATTGAGAAAATTGCCAAAGATTTCAACTGGCGAAGTGCTTGTAGAAGGCAATATGAAATTCCCCGTTAAAAGCGAGGGAGATTTAACTCATATTGGCGAGAGAAAAGAACTTGCAACAAAAGGCATACTTCTTATAATTGTTTTCTTAAAGAAAAATAGAGAGTTTGCACGTCCTATACACATTGAGACTCGTGGCTTTGTTTTGCCCAGGGGGCAGGAGGGCGAAATCTTGCGAGAAATAAAGGCAGAGGTTGAAAAAATAGTAAAAACCTTTGCAAAAAAGGGAGATTTTGGTAATATATCTAATGAAATTGAGCGGAGCGTGAAAAGCATTCTCAAAAAGAGTGTAAAGCCTCCGATGGTAATATCTTCTGTTTTAACAGAAAAATAGTTTCTTGCGGGAGTGGCGGAACGGCAGACGCGCTGGATTCAGGTTCCAGTGGGGCGACCCGTGAGGGTTCAAATCCCTCCTCCCGCACCAAATTGCCATTCCTATAAACCGGACTTTTCATGCCGTTTTTGAATTTTTATTGCTCAAAAACCACCCCTTTAAACCACGCATTTTTTCGTAGAGACTGCATCAATACTTATCTAAAACCGTGCATTTAAAGCGTCGTAGAGCGTCAATTTTACCTCAAAATGGGTATTAGTACCTACGAACAAAATTTTGTCTCTCTAAACTCAAAATCTCAAGGGTTTATAAAAATTTAAGAAACAGCCTTTTAAAAGGGTTCTGTTAGTATAATTAACCCCTTATTTAATTGGTTGTTTTTGTCATTTTTTATCTCATGAATTCCTTATTATTGTTAATAAGAGTTATCTTCTTTGAAATTATGCGAAAAATCCAATTTTTAATCTTGTTTCTTTAGTTTAATAACTGTAAGTTCAGGCGGACAAAATAATCTTAAAGGTATAATAGTTGTTCCTACTCCTCTATTCACATACATTGTCCCAAATTCTGTATTATATAAACCTCTTATATAATCTGTTGATGTTGGTGCCAATTTCCTTGCTATAAATGGGATACCAATTTGACCGCCGTGCGTATGTCCTGTTAGTATCAGGTCAAACTTTGTCCCATTTTGAAACTTGTTTACTATATCAGGTGCGTGTACTATTAGCAAATTGAATAAATCTTGGTTAACTCTGAAAAGTGCTGCATCAAGATCATCATGCCCTGTAATGGGGTCGTCAACTCCTATTATGTAAAACTTGTTGTTTCCGTACTCGTAGTAGATATTTTTGTTTTTCAATACTTTTATGTCGTAATTATCTAAAAGTTTTATAACTTCGTCAGGCTCAGTGTTATAATCCCAGTTTCCCAAGACTGCAAAGGAGTCACCTTCATAAGATGCTCTAAATGCTTTTAGAAAATCATTTAAAGTATTAATATCGTTTTTGTTGTCTATGAAGTCTCCTGTAAAAACTACCAGATTAGGCTTTATTGTTAAAAGTGATTTTACTACAAATTGCTCTTTTATGCCGTATTCCTTTATGTGCAAGTCCGAAATCTGAACTATTGTGAAATTGTTTATGGTTTCGTCAAATTTTGAAGAGGCGATTTCTATATTTGAGATTTTAACCATATTAGGTTCAATCCAGAATCCGTAAACAGCTATCAAAATTAAAAGCAAAATTATAATATATTTCATACTTAATTATACAATTGTTAACATTAAAAACAAATTGCAAATACTTGACTGAAAATATTATTTTTGTATAATTGCCCAAAATGGAAAAGAAAGTTCATATTGAAGTAAGGTTTGTTGGTTGGGCTTGGTGGTGGCGCTCTGGAAACGGGTTTACCCTCCAGGGCGGATATGACTTTCTTATGAAAAGTTAATCCGTAATTATAGATAAATCCTGATAGGAGCCCTGGAAGGGGCTCCTATTTTTATTTATAAAAATAATTTTTAAGGAGGTAAAGATGAAAAAAGTAGTAGTAAGCGAAGAAGAACTACCGAAGTACTGGTACAATGTACTTCCCGATTTACCCGAACCTGTTCCACTTCCCCTTGATCCAGTAACCAACGAGCCGGTAAAACCTGAACAACTTGAGGCTATTTTTCCTAAAGAAAGCGTTGAACAGGAAATGGCTTTCGAAAGATTCATTGAAATTCCTGAAGAGGTAAGAAATGTCTATGCAACATGGAGGCCTACCCCACTTGTAAGAGCGGAAAATTTAGAAAGAGCTATTGGCACGAAGGCAAAGATCTTTTACAAGAACGAGTCCGTCTCCCCTCCTGGTTCTCACAAACCTAATACAGCAGTTGCACAGGCTTATTATGCTAAAAAAGAGGGCGTAAAAAACCTCGTAACTGAAACTGGCGCAGGACAGTGGGGTTCAGCCCTATCATTTGCAGGTGCCCAATTTGGGCTGCAAGTAAAAGTTTATATGGTTAAGGCAAGTTATGAGCAGAAGCCTTATAGAAGATTACTTATGGAGGCCTGGGGAGGAAAGTGTTATGCGTCTCCAACCGAAATGACTGAAGTTGGAAGAAAAATTAGAGAGCAATTTCCTGATACAACTGGAAGTCTGGGTATTGCAATTTCAGAGGCAGTAGAAGATGCATTGACTCACAAAGATACAAAATATGCTATTGGAAGTGTATTAAATCATGTCTTACTCCATCAGACGGTTATTGGGCTTGAAACAAAGATGCAATTACAGAAAATTGGAGTTAAGCCGACGATTATGATAGGTTGTGTGGGTGGAGGAAGTAATTTTGGTGGGTTCATGCTTCCATTCCTTGAAGACAAATTGGAGGGGAATAATATTCGGTTCATAGCAGTGGAGCCGACTGCTTGTCCAACATTCACGAGAGGAAAATACCGATACGATTACGGAGATACAGGAAAAGTAACACCACTTCTTAAAATGTTTACACTTGGCAGTTCATTTATTCCATCGCCAATACATGCTGGTGGTTTGCGTTATCATGGGGATTCTCCTATTTTGAGTCTTCTTTTGAAGCATCAACTTATAGAGGCACAAGCATACTTCCAGCGAGAAGTTTTTGAGGCAGGTATACTTTTTGCAAGAACCGAAGGTATTTTACCTGCACCGGAGACAAATTACGCAATAAAAGCGACAATAGAAGAAGCAAAAAAGGCAACAAAGGACGATGTTATCGTGTTCAACTTTTCTGGTCATGGGCATTTTGACCTTGCGGCATATGATGCCTTCTTCCAAAATAAATTGCAGGATTACGAATATCCAGAAGAGGAGATAGAAAAAGCAATGAGAGAACTCCCCAATGTATAAAATCGAGAAAGGACCGCCTGAAATGGCTCTTATAAAACCATTTAAAGCATTTTATTACAATTTAGATATTGTAAAGGACTTTAGTAATGTTGTAACTCAGCCTTTTGATGAGATTACTTTACGGATGGAAGAAGAGTATAGAAAAAGGAGTCCTTTTAATGCTGTAAGAATTATAAAAGGGGACTTTAATTACACGAATAGAGTTTTAAATGAATGGATTAAAAAAGGTGTCTTTGTTCAAGAGACGGAGGAAAGTATTTACGCTTACGACAGGATTTATTCTTTAAGGGGAGAGCTGAAAGTCCAGAAAGGCTTTATAGCGCTGGGGAGGCTCTCCCCTTATAATACAGGGATTATACGACCTCATGAAAAGACTTTCCCGGATGCTGTTAAACTTCAATTTGATTTTCTAAAGTCTACACATGCACATTTAGGACCAATTTTCACGCTTTACAAGGATGAAAGCTACTCAGTTGAATCCCTTATTGAGCCTTTTAAGAAAGTTTCTCCAGTTATTGAGGCAGAAGATTGGTATGGAAATATTCATAAAATCTGGCGAGTAAGCGATTTGAAAGTTATTTCAAAAGTACAAAAAATAATGAAAGATAAATATCTAATTATCGCTGATGGCCATCACAGGTATGAAGCATCTCTAAGGTACGCAGAGTATAATAACTTTGATGAGGTTTTTAGTTTTCGCATGATGGCTTTTGTGAATGTTTATCCCAGGGAAAATATAAGCATTCTTCCAATTTATAGGCTTGTTAGCGTTTCTAATATGGATGATTTTTCGAGAAAGCTAAATTCAATCTTTTATTTGCATAAGAAACCTTTAGAGGATTTAGAGCAAAGACTTTATCCTGATGAGGAAGATTTTGCTATTTATTTAGGAAACAATTACTATTTTGTCCTGAAAAAGAAACAGCAAAGTTTTGACGAAATTTCTTTCAAAGGAGTACCTAAAAAGTTTAGAAATTTAAGTGCGGTAGTTCTTGAAAAGCTTATACTCCCTCTTATAGATATTGATAATAGTATGATTTCTTACGAAACAAACCTAAAGAGAGCAATTAAAGAAGCAAAGGAGAGCAAAAAGATCTTGTTTATCTTAAAACCCCCGACTATTGAACAAATCGATAATATCACAAAGGCTGGGCTTCTTATGCCAGAAAAATCTACAAATTTTTATCCAAAACTTTTAAATGGTCTTTTACTTAACCGATTCGAAGGAGATATAAGCTTAAAGAGGAGTGAAATTTATGTTGAAGAGTCAAGTTTGAGAGAAATTTAGGGACCGTTCCTGCGCGTACTATAAAATTAAACTATTATCTACTTGACAACTGAAAAAATGTTCGTATAATATGCTGAGGTGGAATATGGAAAATAAACTTACTAACAAGCAAAAGAAAGTTCTCGATGCTTTGATTGAACTTTTAGGTGAGGGAATAACCCCTACCTACAGAGACCTTCAAGAGAAACTTGGTTTGCGCTCGATTGCAACAGTTTACGACTATGTAAAGAGGCTTGAGAAACTTGGTTATGTTAAAACTGAAGGCAAAGCCCGCTCTATAAAAGTTGTTGCGCCTATTATGAATAAGTTTCCTCTTGTTGGTGCAGTCCACGCAGGTGAACCTACCGTAGCGGTTGAAGAAATACAGGGCTTTCTTCCATTTCCTGTTGATCCAAGGCTTCATCCCCACGCCTTTGTGTTGAAGGTCAAAGGCGATAGCATGATTGAAGCACACATTGAAGATGGAGATCTTGTTATAGTTGACCCTGACATACCTGCTTCCGTTGGTGATATCTGTGTTGCTGTCATCGGAGACGAGGCAACAGTTAAGAAAGTTGAGAAGATGAAAGATGGTCTTTATCTTATGCCTGCAAATCCAAAGTACAAACCGATTTTCATAACAAGGGATGTGAAGATTATAGGTAAAGTAATCGGCTTATACAGAGGGATTTCTAAGTAAACTTACAAAAAGAGTATTTGTGCATATTACATTGTTTGCAAGTATCTCTATTTTGCGTGGGTTTGATTTCGCTTTTTTCAAACTCGGTTATAAATTCGTTTACAAGGTTTTTAATTACCTCAAGCGTTATTTCCATTTCTTCTCTTGTATAAGTTTCTGTTAAAATCTTCCCGTTCTCAAAATACATCACCACGGGCTCAGGCTCTATCCCAAATGTCTTTTTCACTGCTTCATAGTATAATGCAATCTGGAATGTATCGCGTTCAAAATCTTCATTTCTTGTTTTGTAATCAATTATTTTTACTTTATTTCCACTTTTTAAGAGAACATCATACCTTCCGTAGATCATTACATTATCCATCAACTTAAATTTAAAAGGTCGTTCTGATTGCAAAAATATTTCTCTCAGGTTGTCATTGCTATTTTCTAATAAGGTAAAAAGAAGTACTGAAAAATCTTCAAGGTAATTCCAGACGACATCAAGCGATGATTTTCTATCTTTTTCTATTTCTTGAATAAATATCTGGTAAAGCCTATCTTTTATGAATGCTAATAAGTTTTCACCTTTGATATTTGTTTCGTTAAAAAGGTTGTTTTCCAAACTTTTTGCAAATTTATTTATTACATTGTGAAACAGTATGCCTGTATAGGGGGGATTCTCATATCCAAAATTTACTTTATAGCCCTTGCGTTTCAGCTCAAGTGCCTTTTTGCATTTTGACATCAAAAGAATTTCTGAAACTGAAAACTTATGAAGGTTTTTTTGCAATAAAAATTTCTCCATTTTCTAGTTCCCGGATCTTAATAAACGGTATTGTCCCAAGGAGTTTTAAAATTTCTGGAACAAGTGAAGATTGGTCTTTCGAAATGTATTGAGATAATCTTGCAACTTGTATTTTTCCTTCTTCAAATTCGCTTCTTATTCTTTCAACAATTTCTGCAACAGTTTTGTTTCCTTTTGTTTTTATTTGTCTTTCTTCTTTGGACTTACGAATTTGTTTAAAATCTTCCTGTTTATCGATAGATTTATTCAACTCTTCTAACGACACAACATCTTCAAAGAAATTCTTCAGTAGATCCATTGCGAATTTCAAAACATCTTTCAAGTCAAGGTCAATATCTTTAGACTCAGTGTAACTTATAAGTTTTTGCAGAGCCATTAACTTTTTCCCGGCTTCCAGCGTGTAGTACTTTAGTATTATGTTGTTTTTACGTATAAGCTCGATTGATTTTGTTCCTTCCCTTACGGGAATTTTTTCGTCCCTAACGAAAATTGCTTTGTTAAGCCCTTTCTTTCTTAAAGCGCTTGAAAGTTTTCTTGTCGTTGAGTAGTAGTTTTTCGAATTGTCTATGCCTATAGCAATTTCTCCTACACGGAGCACGAGTTTCTTACCACGAGGCGAAAGATTTACTGCATTAAAGAGGGTTGCAAGTAATTCACCCAGAGAGTCTTCAAAATCATCTTTATTGTATATTTGTTTTTTAAGGATGTTTTCAAATTCTTCTTCAACGCCTTTTTTCTCTGGAAGTGCTCCCTCAAGGATCGCATTTGCAAGTTCAATTACTTTTCGTGGCGATCTTAGTTTGTTGTCCTTTATTTTTTTAAGTAGATCATCTTTATCAAAGGGGAAATAGGGGTCGTCTAATTTAACTTCGAGTTTTTCGAAGAAATACTTGTTCCTTACTTTTATTATTTCAAGTCCTTCTTCTGAGCTCATTCCTTCAAGAGATGCCGTATTGGAAAATCTATCCTTGAGATACTCTGGTAAAAATGATCTCCATTTGTTGAAAATTGCCGTTTGGGCACTCAAAAGTAAAAGCACATTTTTTGTGTTTGCAACTAAATTGTAAAGGTCCTCAAGAAAGTTAATAATTCCATCTTTGTCAAGATGCCTATCGAAATGTTCTATCTGGTCTATTGAAAGTAAAATTGGAAAAGGTGAAAGGACAAAAATCGATTGTATAATTTCAAACGCTATATCTTCGTTAATGGAAAATCCTGTCGTTAAATTTAGTTTTTCTGCATCCTCTCTGGTTAAACTTCCTTCACTTATCAGTTCTCTTAAGACGGGGTATTTATTTTCATCGATAATTGCTTCAATTATTGCTTTTAGGTACTTCTTTCCAATTTTAAATTCTGTTTCCTCCCTTACATATTGAAGCGCCTCTTCTGCTATAATTTTTCTCAATTTTTCCTGAATGTTTGCTGGCAAGGCTCTAAAGCTTTCGTACAATGCATATGGGACAACTGTTTTCCTGGGATTTTTTATTTCCTTTATTAATACTTGGATTCTTGGCTCTTCCTGTGCGTTGTAGTTTCTCAATCCAATCTTTACTATCTCTCCTCTAATATGATTTATTGGCTTTGATTTGAGTTCTGAGTGTTTTCTTTCAAAGCTGTCAAAAAGACTTCTCAGAAGCGATGAATATGTTGCGCCACTTTTTACTAAAAGAGGGTTGTAGAGTGCAAAGAGAAACCTTTCAATTTCTGCGTACCTGTAAATTCTTGCAAGAAGGTGAGACTTACCAGAGCCAGGTTCCCCCTGCAAAATAAGGATAGAAGATTTTTTTGACTTCTTAACAGCAACAAGTTCATTTATAACTTTGTCAAATGCACTTTTATTTATGCTTTCTACATCAATTATTTCGTTTCCAAAAGGATCTTTAATTACATTGTCTTTGTATGGTTGTAGTTTTTTAAATTCTTCTATCAATACTCTCTTTTCGTCCATGTTATAAAGTAGAGTATCCTTCCCTGAAATTTTATTCCCCTATCACTGTCGCTAAAATCGCCTGGGTTATCAAGTGTCTGTAGATAAATAATTTCTTTGCTATCGAGGTCTAAAAGTATTTTGTCTATTTCCTCATCGGAAATAGCAACATGCTTTTTAACTTCGTCCTTAAAAATCGGGACAGGAACAGAATCACCAAAGTGGCGAGTTTCGTTGAGATTATCGTAAATCATCTTTAAAAGATCTACGTCCACTGAACCCACTTTTTCATGGCTTGGCTCTTTAAGGTATATAAATATGTCGTTTATGTAGTCGTAGGCTCTGTCTATTTCACTTTTGAACTGGTATATTAGTCCTCTTAATTCTTTTACTTCTTTTTTTAGACTCTCTATCTCTTTTGAAAACAACTCCTTTAATGTGAGGAAATCCTGCATTTTGACGAAGCCTTCGCCTGCTTCTTCCTTCTTTACAGGAAGTTGAGAGACTTGCTCTGCTCCATATAGCCTCTTACCTTTCTCTAAAATCTTCCCCTCTTTTTTTAGTTCGTCAATAATTTTTTCGAGTGTTTCTTTTTCGCTTGTTTTCTTTCCGTATATGTCGCTTCTCGTTTTCCCCTTTGTTCCGCTTTCTAAAATCTTCTTTAAAACGGTATCCTTTGTAAGCACATTACCCTCCTAAATTATGGTTACCTTTAAGACATTCTCGAAGTGTTTTTTCATATATGCTTCGTCTTCTTCGGTTACGCCTTTTGTACATTTCCATGGAATCACAACTTTGTATCCTCTGAGAACTGCATCCGATGCTGTGTAGTGGACACATATATTTGTTGCAACACCTACGATATAAACTTCATTGACATTAAGAGACTTTAGAGTTTCGTCCAAATTTGTGTTGAAAAAGCCTGAATAAGTTTTCTTTTTTATTAATATATCACCTTCTTCAGGTTTTAGTTCGTCAACAACCTCTGCTCCGACAGTTCCTTCTACACAATGTGGTGGCCAGATAGCGAATTCTTTGTCATATTTGTCGTGCGCATCGGCAAGATAGATAACCGGAAGATTTTCCTTTTTAAATTGGTCTTTTAATTCCTTTATATAAGGGATAATGGTTTTTGCACCGTTTATTTTAAGTGCCCCCCAGTCTTCAACAAAGTCCTTAAGCATATCAACGATTATAAGTGCCTTCATACTCTCACCCCAATTTTTTAATTTCTTCGATTACTTCTTTTACATGGTTTGGTACCTTAACCTTTCTCATTATTTTTCTTACAATACCATCCTTATCGATTATGAAAGTTGACCTTTCTATGCCCATATACTTTTTTCCATACATACTTTTCTCTTTGTATACTCCGTATTCGGTTGAAACTTTGAAGCCTTCGTCACTAAGAAGAATAAATGGAAGATTCTCCTTTTGCTTGAATTTTTTTATCGTTTCCACCTTGTCACCGCTAACGCCAATAACTTCTGTTCCAAGTTTTTTAATCTCTTCGTAATTGTCTCTGAAGTCCTGGGCTTCTTTCGTGCATCCTGAAGTAAGTGCCTTTGGATAGAAGTAAAGTATTACAGTTTTTCCTCTAAAGTCGCTCAACTTAACTAAATTGCCTTCGGAATCTTTCAATTCAAAATCTGGCGCTAACTTGTTTTCTTCAACCATTTTAAGCCTCCTTTATAAATATTATATTCTAAAATCGGCAAATGCCTTAATGTTTCCCAGACTTTTTGCGTTAACTACCGCTTTTATTATCGCTTTTTCAAGCACACTCTCAAAAAGCACACCAAGGGTTAAGAGGTCTTCAAACTCAACTTCATTTGTTGCAATAGTAAATATGGTATCCCCGTCGAAGATTGTATGGGACGGCTTTATTCTCCTTCCAATTGCATCATGCGAGATTATAGCAAGTCGCTTAAGTTTGCTCTTCGTGAGTTTCGCATTAGTTGCAACTACTCCAACTGTTGTGTTTTTGAAGGGAACCTGTGTTGAGTGAGCCTTGAGAATAAATTCCTCAGTATTTATGAAGCCGTCTTTCTGGTCGTTCAAGGCACCTGCAATAATTTTGTTGTCAAAGTCATAGATGTCTCCAAGCGCATTTATGACAACAAGAGCCCCAACAACAAGATCTCCAAGTTTTATGCTTTCAGTCCCAAGTCCGCCTTTCATTGCAAATTCCATTCCTCTTATTTTTCCAACGGTTGCACCAACGCCAGCACCAACATTTCCGTTCAGGTTAAAATTATCCGTTGCGTTTTTTGCTGCAATATACCCTGCATTTAAATCAGGATAAACGGGATTTCCAATTGAAAGGTCAAAAATAATTGCACCGCTTACAATAGGAACCTTTTTTACGCCGGTATCGAAACCTATATTTTTCTCTTCTAAAAATCTCGATACCCCACTTGCACCTTCAAGACCCAAAGCGCTTCCTCCGCCAATATAGATTGCATTAACATATTCGACAAGATTTTCCGGGTTTAGAAGGTCTGTTTCCCTTGTGCCGGGAGCACCCCCCCTTACATCTACAGAGGCGGTTGCTCCTTTCTCAATAATGATTGCGGTTGCACCAGTTATATTATTAAAATCTTCATAATTTCCAACAAGAACACCTTTTACATCTGTAATGCTTCCCATTAGAGCCTCCAAATAAACTTAACAATTGCAACAATTGTTCCTGCGAACCCTTCTCCACCTAAAAGTCCAGAGGAAACAAGAGTGAGGTTTTCGCTCTGCTTCGGGAAGAACTTATCAATAATAACTCTCAAAGAGCTTCCAAGGAATGCAGTAAGTGAGATTATAAAAGGAAGATAAATACCTATACCAAGAATCATAGATGGAACTTTGAAAAAGTACAGGACAAACCCAGTCAAAAGCCCGAAAGTGAAACTTCTTGGATCCGAAAGTCCCTGTATCATCTGCGACACTGCATATGCTTGTGGTGCAACAAGAAATGTATTGGGTCCCATTTTTCCGTATGCAGCGTGAAGGATAAAAAGCGCAAGAGAGCCGAAGACTGCACCAACAATAGCACCTACGAGTTCAGAAATAACCTGTGCGTTTGGATTTGTCCCAATGATCGAACCTGTTTTAAAATCCTGTAAATTGTCTCCAGCAACTCCGCTTGCAACCGCAACAATGCATGCAACAGCAAATAGTGGAAGATATGAAAGCGTTTTTGCACCTACCACAAGTTTAATGAAAAGGAGGATAATAATTCCGAAAATCTCCATTGGAACTATTCCAGTTGCACCATCAGTGTATGCAGCCATTACTACGGAAACAGAAGCACCTACGAGGGTTAATATGCTTGCTACAATGCCCAATTTAAGGAAATAAATTTCTATACCGAGGATTGCAACCAAAACAACTGCAAGTATCTTATAAGACACATTTAATTTTTGAAAGGCGTTTTTAAAAATTGTGTCAAGTTTTGGAATAATGTCCTTTATGAGTAGTGCGATACCTCCACCAATAATCAAACCTATACCAAGATTGTTCTTGAAAATAACTGCCTTATCAATTCCTCCAAGGGAGGTTGAGAAGAATACAGGGATTAAAATATTACCGATGACACTGCCTACAAACCAGATGCCCATGTAAAAGATACCAATTATGTACCCGATGCCGAAAGCCATAGGTGACATAAAAAAGCCTATCCCATAGTTTTCGAGGCCCTTTATCATAATTGCCTGTGGAATTTTCGAAAAACCATCACGCAAAAAGGTAAAAATTGCGGATAACGTTAACGAAGAAAAAACAATTTTTGATTTTTTTCCACCTTCGTCGCCAGCAATAAGAGTTTGTGCGGTTGCAACACCGACTGGATACGGCAAGTTTGACTTTTCGATGAAGAATTCTCTTATCAGGACTACCATAAAAACGCCTATAAGCGCCCCGATAAGTGAGGTAAGAAAGACATAAAGAAAATTAACCTGTACATTTTCGCTGATCATCCAGATACCTGGGATTGTGAAGGCAATACCTCCTGCAACAAGTGCACCTGCAGACATTCCTGTATGAGCAACATTAATTTCTTTGAGATTTGTGTTCTTGAGGGCTTTTAATACAGCCATTGAAACAATTGCAACAAAAATAGTTGGCCAGGGAAGCGCCCCCATTCTTAGTGCAACATAGATGGAACTCATTGAGATTACAGCACTGCCTAACGCAGCAATAACAATAGTTCTAAGTCTTAATTCCTTTGCAAGTTTTTCCTGCATTAAACTTCCTCCGCATTATTTTTTCACCCAAACCCGCTATATTATAGCAAAAAGTTACTTTTGAATAGCATATTTCAAGGCAATTGAATATACATCTTGACTAAAAAGCAAATTCACATACAATTGAAGCATGAAAAACAAAAATACAAAACAAGTTAAGAGGCTTTCTAAAAAGCAGATAATTTTAATTTTGTTGACTTTTTTCCTTTTAATTTCTGCAGGACTTATAATCTACAGGCTTTTCTTTATTAAGCAGATTGTTTTAAACGAAAAAACATTAAAAGCTTTTCAGGAGCCGCCCACTGCCGCAATTTCGTATAAGGATGGAGTTTTAATAGGAAATTCTCAAGGCTACATTGCCTATGTTGATAATTCGGGGAAAGTGCAGTTTAGCAAGAAAATTGATGATAAAATATTCGGTCTTGTTTCTAATCCTTCCGATGGATCTGTTTTTATTGCAGGTGTTAAGTTCCACATTCTTGATAAAGATTTCAAAGAACTTTTCAATGTGGGCTTTGATAACTACATACCAAGAGATCCTTTTGCTACTTTTTTAAACGACGGTGGTACGAAACTTCTTTTCCAATCTCTTAAAGACCTTTCATACTTAATAGTAACCATTGATAAAAGCGGCAAAGTAGTTGCAAAGGATGTTGTTCCTGACATGGGTCAGAATTCTCAAATTTCAATAGACTCAACCGGTGCTGTTGCATTCATTCTTGAGGGAGGAGACTTATATCTCCTTAATGGTTCAAGAATTGTAGCTAAAACCTCAATTGGAGAAAAACAAACAAGTTCCATAAGCAATGCTTTTGCGTATTTCACAAATGGAAATATAGTTGCAGGGTATAAAGTAATTAACGCAGAATCTTCCCAAAATGGTAATGCAAAAAGTACTTTGCCTGTATATTTCTATACTAATTCTCTTTCACAACTTGCAAAGACGAGTTTTGACAGTAACATTAACAACATCTTCATAGGTAATAAGAAAGTAGTCTTCGCCACAAACTCGGGTTTCTACTTCTACGATTCAAGAGGGAATCTTTTGAATAACTTGCCAAAAACGGATTTTACACCTTATGAGTATCTTGAAGGAGCTAAGGTTAAGGCGTTTATATACAAAAACATTAATCCTCAGGGGACAATTTTTTATCAGGCGATAATAAAGGATTCGCGGGATCGAGAGATTGGACGTTTCATAAAGGCTTTCACTACCGATAATCCAATTTTTATAGTTTCTCAAAACTCACAAAATGTTTATATCATTGAGGGGGTTGAACTTAAAGTACTCACAAAGTAGTGAATAAGTAAGGAGGTGGGTATATGAAGATAGATGTCTCTCACTTAACAAAGGAAGAGGCAGCGAAAAGGCTTAAAGAACTGAGGGATCTTATAAACTATCACAATTACCGTTACTATGTCCTTGACTCACCCGAAATAACCGATGCCGAATACGACAGGCTTTTCCAGGAACTTCTTGCAATTGAAGAGCGTTTTCCAGATCTTGTTACGCCTGACTCTCCATCTCAAAAGGTTGGAGCGCCACCTCTAAATGAATTTCCAGAAGTCATACACACTGTTCCTATGCTTTCCCTTGCAAACGCTTTTGATGACGAAGATCTAAGAGAGTTTGATAGAAGGGTGAAAAGGGAATCAGGGCAAAATAAAATTGAATACGAAACTGAACTAAAGATGGATGGACTTGCAATTTCTATAAGGTATGAGAATGGAATACTTGTAAGGGGTGCAACTCGTGGTGATGGCGTCCGTGGTGAGGATGTAACGCCTAATGTTAAAACTGTTAGAGGAGTCCCTTTAAAACTCCTTATAGATAATCCTCCGCCTGTAATTGAAGTGCGTGGCGAAGTAATAATGTATAAAGAGGATTTCGAGAAACTAAACAAAGAAAGAATAGAAAAGGGTGAGCCTCCTTTTGCAAACCCGAGAAATGCTGCTGCAGGTTCTATAAGGCAACTCGACTCCAGGATTACTGCCCAGAGAAAATTGCATATGATTGCCTATGGTATAGGTGAGGTTGTAGGTGTCGAATTTAAAACACAATATGAACTTCTTCAGTACCTTAATAAAATTGGTTTTAGGATTAGCCCCGAAGTTAAAGTACACGAGGATATAGAAAGCGTCATAAGTGAAGTTAAGCGCCTCACTGCAATCAGGGATAGTTTCCCATTTGGGGCAGATGGTGTTGTTGTTAAGGTGAATGATTTAGACCTGCAGAAAAAATTAGGGGCAACATCTCACGAACCACGCTGGGCAATTGCATATAAATTCCCCGCAGAGGAAGCAGAAACTGTTGTTAAAGATATTATGTTTAGTGTTGGAAGAACCGGTGCAGTAACGCCTGTTGCAATTTTTGAGCCTGTCGAGATTGATGGCTCTGTGGTAAGCAGGGCATCTTTACATAATGAAGATATTGCAAGAGCACTTGACATAAGAATTGGTGATCATGTTATAGTTCATAAGGCTGGCTCAGTTATTCCTGAAGTAGTAAGGGTTGTAAAGGAAAAAAGGACAGGAAACGAAATTCCTTTTAAAATGCCGGAAAAGTGTCCTGTTTGTGGTGGGCCTCTTGTTAGGGAGGAAGGTTTTGCAGTCACCCGCTGTATTAATGTAAGATGTCCTGCACAGGTTAAGGAGCGTATAGTCCACTTTGTTTCAAGGGATGCAATGGATATTGAGTCAATTGGCGAAAAACTTGTTGATCAGATGGTTGATAAAGGACTTTTGACTGATTATGGCGACTTATACTACCTTACAAAGGAAAAACTCCTAACTCTCGAAAGAATGGGACCTGTGCTTGCAGAAAAGATTTTGAGAAACATAGAAGAGAGCAAATCAAGGCCTTTAGCGAATCTAATCTATGCACTTGGTATCTTTAATGTTGGCAAAAGAACTGCCGAACTGCTTGCAGATCACTTTAAGTCACTTGACAATTTAATGAATGCAAAAATTACTGATATATTGCAGATTGAAGGAATCGGACCGGTTACCGCAAAATCTATAGTTGAATTCTTTGCGTCTGATGAAAACAGAAAAGTTATTGATAAACTTGTGAAAGCAGGAGTAAATACAAAAGAGGTTGTAGAAGAGCATAAAGAAGGTCCTTTAAAGGGGCTTACATTTGTTTTTACAGGGACTCTTAAATCATTTACAAGAAGCGAAGCAAGTGAGATCGTAGAAAGGCTTGGTGGCACGGTGTCTGATACTGTAAGTAAAAAGGTCGACTATCTTGTTGTTGGTGAGGACCCTGGGTCAAAACTTGAAAAGGCTAAAAAACTTGGCATAAAAATCATAAACGAAGATGAATTTAAGAAACTCATAGGATATGGAGGATAAAACTTATGAAAATTGACCTTGAAAGAATAGAAAAACTTGCTGCTCTAAGGTTGGATGAGAGCGAAAAAGAGTCAATTGCAAAAGATCTTGAAGAGATTATAAGTTATTTCGAAAACCTCAAAGAAGTCGATACTACAGGTGTTGAGCCTATGGTGTACGGTGAGAAAATAGAATTGGTTCTAAGAGAGGATGTTGTAAAAGATGGATTAACCATAAAAGACCTCGAAAGACTTAGAGAACTATTTGGCGATGGATACTTCAAGGTGAAAAGGATTATAGGAGAGTAATATGGAAATAACAGAATTAAGGATTGCTGAAGTTGTCTCAAAAATAAAATCAAAAGAGTTAAAAGCAAAGGAAGTTGTTGAAAGTTACTTAAAAAACATAGACAAACTCGATAAAGACATACAGGCATTTCTAAGTGTTTTCTCTGATTATGCAGTAAAGAAGGCAGAAGAGATTGATGAAAGCGATAACAAGGTTGGGAAACTTCTTGGTGTGCCTATAGCCATTAAAGATAATATCTCTGTAAAAGATTTTGAACTTACGGCAGGTTCGAAGATCCTTAAAGGTTACATTGCACCATATGATGCAACTGTTACCGAAAAGATAAAAAATGAAGGTGCTATTATCATTGGTAAAACGAATCTCGACGAATTTGCAATGGGGTCATCAACTGAAAACTCGGCTTTCTTCAAAACAAAGAATCCTGTAAACCTTGAGTATGTTCCTGGTGGTTCTTCTGGTGGTTCTGCTGCTTCGGTTAGGGCGAAGGAGGCACTTGTTGCGCTTGGCTCGGATACGGGGGGCTCCGTTAGGCAACCTGCATCATTCTGTGGAGTTGTAGGGCTCAAGCCTACATACGGAAGGGTTTCAAGATATGGTCTTGTTGCATTTGGTTCCTCTCTTGATGTTATTGGTCCGATTGGAAGAAGCGTTGCGGATGTTGCAAGATTACTTTCTGTCATTTCGGGTTTTGATCCTCATGACTCAACTACTGCAAATGTTCCGACTGAAAACTTTGAGGAGTATCTTACGGGTGACATAAAAGGTAAAAGGATTGGTATAATTAAAGAGATAAGAGATTTTTCTATTCAAGAGGAAATAAGTGATGCCTTCTCTTCCGCTCTTAAGGTATTTGAAAATAATGGTGCAGAGATTGTAGAAATTTCTCTTCCTCATCTTAAATACGCTCTTTCAGTTTATTATCTTATTGCACCGTCAGAAGCCTCAGCGAACCTTGCTCGATACGACGGTATACGCTATGGGTTTGAGGGAAGTGGCGAAAACTTAAGAGATTTCTACGAGGATACAAGGACAAATGGTTTCGGTAAAGAAGTAAAGAGGAGAATTCTTATTGGGACGTTTGCTCTTTCGGAGGGTTATTACGATGAGTATTACCTTAAGGCATCAAAAGTAAGGAGACTAATTTTTGAGGAATTTAAGAAAGCCTTTGATGATTGCGATGCAATTCTTACGCCTACAACACCAACAACTGCATTCAAATTTGGAGCAAAGGCAACGCCGCTTGAGATGTATTTGAGTGATGTTTTTACAACTCCTATTAATCTTGCATATCTCCCTGCAGTATCTGTTCCTTTTGGATACGATAAAACAGGACTTCCTATTGGACTCCAGGTTATTGGTAAGTGGTTTAATGAGGGCGAGCTTTTGAATTTTGCATATGTCCTTGAGGAGGAAAGCCATGTATAAGCCAACAATTGGCCTTGAGATACACATTCAACTTTCAACAAAATCAAAAATGTTCTGTAGTTGTAGCACTGAATTTGGCGATCCGCCGAACACACATGTTTGCCCGGTTTGTCTTGGGCTTCCTGGTGCTCTTCCTGTTATAAATAAAGAGGCGGTGAAATATGGAATTAAACTTGCTCATGCCTTGAACTTAAACATAAACCTTACTTCCACTTTTTACAGGAAAAACTACTTTTATCCCGATCTTCCGAAGGGGTATCAAATAACTCAGTACTCACTTCCTCTTGGCTTTGAAGGATTTCTTGAAATCCCTATGGAAGGAAAAGTTAAGAAAATAAGAATAGAAAGAGGGCATATCGAGGAAGATTCAGGAAAATCAATACACATAGGCGATATTACTGAATCAGAATATTCTTTTATTGATTTTAATAGGTCTGGGGTTCCCCTTATGGAAATTGTAACATATCCGGACTTTGAATCTGGTGACGAAGCATATGAGTTTTTAACTCTTTTACGAAGTATTGTAAGATACCTTGGTGTATCTTCTGGAGATATGGAAAAAGGTGCGCTCAGGTGTGATGTAAATGTCTCTGTTTCTAAGGACGAAAATAGAGGCACGAAGGTTGAAATAAAAAACCTTAACTCGTTTAGAAGTGTAAAAAGGGCGATTGATTTTGAGATAGAAAGGCAAGTGAAAGCGCTTGAAAATGGGGAGAGGATAGTCAGGGAGACCCGTCACTTCGATGAGAAGGAAGGGACGACTAAACCTATGAGGGTAAAAGAAGAGTTAAATGACTATAGATACTTTCCAGAGCCAGATTTACCACCGCTTGTTTTATCAAAGGATTATGTTGATGAACTGAAGAAAGAAATTCCAGAACTTCCTCACAAAAAAGCGATTAGATACATTGAGACCTACGGGCTTCAGGAGGATTATGCAAGAACAATTGCCTACAATAAGAAGTATGCAGATTACTTTGAAAATATAGTAAGAGAGGTTTCTCATCCTAAAGAGGTTGCAAACTTTTTCCTTGTTAACATTCTCGGGATTCTCAATAAGATTGGTTTGGATATTGAAAACCTCTCGTTTGGGGTTGATTCCTTTAAGGAACTATTTTCCTATCTTGACTCGGGACAGATTTCCACAAACATTGCAAAAAGCGTCATCGAAGAGAGTGTTGAAACTAAAAAATCCGTAAAAGAAATTATTGAAAGCAAGGGATTGATACAGGTTACCGATGAAAGTTACTTAAGAGAGGTTATTATAAAGGTAATTAATAATAATCCTACTCCTGTATCACAGTACTTGTCTGGGAAAAAACAGGTATTCGGATTCTTGGTAGGGCAAGCTATGAAAGAATTAAAGGGAAAGGGCAAGCCAGAACTTGTGAACAAAATATTAAATGAAGAATTATCGAAGCTGGAAGGTGGTAATGTATGATATTGGAAGCAATTTTGAAAAGAAGGTCTGTTCGAAGCTATCTAAACAAGGAAGTTGAAGAGGAAAAACTTAGAGAAGTGCTTGAGGCTGGGCGTCTTGCGCCGTCTGCCTGTAATATCCAGCCGTGGAAGTTTGTTGTTGTAAGAAACGAGGAAACCAGAAAAAAGATGGTTCGTGCTTGTGCAAATCAGAAATTTGTAGGAGAAGCCCCAGTATTAATAGTTGGTTGTATTACGCAAAAAGGGTATCTTATGGGCGGATGGTATGACTCTAACATCCTTGACCTTGGCATTGCGCTTGACCATATGACGCTTCAAGCGGCACATTTGGGACTTGGCACTTGCTGGATTGGTGCATTTAACGAAGATGAGGTAAAAAGTATTTTAAACATTCCGAAGAATGTTAGGGTTGGCGCAATTCTTACACTTGGGTATCCTAAAAATGGTAATGTATTTGAGAAAGATAGAAAATCATTTGATGAGGTTGTGTCTTTTGAAAAATTTTCATAGTTTTTTCACAAATTTATGTATAATCTAAGAGGAGGTGTAAAATGGGAATTTGGATTTTGATAGGAATTTTAATCCTGGTTGTTTTGTGGTTTATTGCAACCTACAACAGTTTCATTAACCTTAAGAACCGCGTTGAAAATGCGTGGGCACAGATTGATGTCCAACTAAAGAGAAGATATGATCTCATTCCAAATCTTGTTGAGACAGTAAAAGGTTATGCAGCGCACGAGAAAGAAATCTTTGAAAAGTTAGGTGAACTCAGAGCAAAGGCGATGGGTGCTACATCCGTAAAAGATATAGGTGATGCAAACAACCAAATTTCTGCAACACTAAAGACTCTTTTTGCTATTGCAGAAAACTACCCTGAACTTAAAGCAAATGAGAACTTTTTAAAGTTGCAGGAAGAATTAACAAACACCGAGAACAAGATTGCTTTTGCAAGGCAATTCTACAATGACATAGTAATGCAATACAACGCAAAGCAACAAAGAATCCCGGATATGTTTGTTGCAAGAATGATGAACCTTACGCCAAAAGAATACTACCCTGTTGAGGAGGAAGCAAGAGGTCCAGTAAAAGTTCAATTCTAATTTTGTAGTTTAAGGAAGGTTATATGGAAAGAAAAACTTTGTATGAACTTCAAGCAGAAAATGTAAGAAAAACATACTTCTTTATGGCTATTTTTTCCCTGATACTATTTGGGATAGGATATTTCTTTGTGTGGTACTTTGGTGGTGGGACAACATGGATTGTTGCGCTTGTTGTTTTCATATTCCTTTACAACTGGTTTGCTTACGAGAATTCCGATAAAATTGCGCTTGCCTCAGTTAATGCACGCCCTGCCGACCCAAACGAGTATTATGTTTTACATAATGTAGTTGAAGAGGTTGCGTTGGCTGCGGGTATTCCAAAGCCAAAGGTTTATATAATGGACGAGATGCAGCCAAACGCATTTGCAACGGGAAAAGATCAAAATCACGCTGCAATATGCGTTACTACAGGCTTGCTTTCAATGATGAATAGGGAAGAACTCCAGGGTGTAATTGCCCATGAGACGGCTCATATAAGGAACAGGGATATACTTCTTATGACTGTAATTGGTGTTGTTGTCGGGCTTGTGCTTATTTTAAGGGATATAATGTTTAGAAGCATGTGGTGGGGGGTTGGTGGAAGAAGGCGAGATAGAGATGAAGGAGGATCGGCGATACTTGTTATTATCGGGCTCATCCTTTCGATACTTGCTCCACTAATTGTTGCGCTAATTAGGGCTGCAATCTCAAGACAGAGGGAGTTCCTTGCCGATGCAACTGGTGCCTATATAATAAGGGATCCAGAAGGGCTTGCAAGTGCACTCGAGAAAATTGGAAGTTATACAAGACCGATGAGAGTAGCAACCCAGGCAACCGCTCATATGTTCATTTCAAATCCTTTTGGGAATATTAATCAAATGTTTGCAACACATCCACCGATTGAAGAGCGTATAAGAAGACTTAGATCGTTAACAATAAGATAAGAACTTATTAAAAATTTGATGGGGCACATCTGTGCCCCCATTTTTTTACACTGTAAGTTTTGGAAGGATTCTTTTGAGTTTTCCAATTAGTGCATAATTTGTAAGGTCAATATTTATTGGTGTTATCGAAACATATTTATTTGCAACGGCAAAAGAGTCTGTGTCTTCCTCAAGTTCGTGAGGAGGTCTGTCTCCCCCGATCCAGTAGAAAATTTTTCCCTGGGGATTAACATACTTTTCAAGGTAGTTTTCGTATTGCGTTTTTCCCTGTCTTGTAATCCTGAAACCATTTAGTTCTTCATAAGGCACATTGGGAACATTAACATTCAGTATTGAGCGCTCTTCTACAATCCCTTCAAAAAGTTCCGGTGTTTGAAGTATTTTCTTAGCAACTGTTGCAGCAGTTTCAAAATGTCCTTCATCGCTATGAACATCGAGCGAAATTGCAACCGATTTAAAACCGTTTGCAAGTCCTTCAAGTGCACCTGCAACTGTTCCTGAATAGAGAATGTCTCCTCCCAAATTTGCTCCGTGATTTATTCCTGAAACAACAAAATCTGGTGGTTCGTCTTTCATTATGTCTTTTACACCTACAAGAACGCAATCGGTTGGTGTCCCATCGACAACTGCAATTCCCTTGAAGCCTTCTTCTATTTCGACTTCCTTAATGAGAAGCACATCGTTAATTGTAAGAGAATGTCCTGCTGCGCTCTTTTGCCTGTCAGGTGCAACAACTACCACATCCCCCAATTCTCTAAGGAATTTTGCAAGAATCCTAATTCCCTTTGCGTAAATGCCATCATCATTAACAAGTAATATCCTCATCTTATCACCTCGTAATTTACCTTTCTTTTATACTTCTCAGGCAATATCCCCCAATATATAAAGAGAATTAGTTGCTTGAAATATCCAACAGAATCAAATCTTCGGGTGGAGGTGTAAACTTTATCTGTCCACATAAAGAAAAATCTGCCAAAACGTTCTGCATTTTTCATCATCTTCCAATCTTCAGTATACTGTAAATTCTCGTCATACCAAACTTTATAAAACACATCTTTTCTTACAATCTGGATACTTAAAGATGCATGAAGCAATATATGCGCTATATCGTAAAATCTAAACCAGAGTTTTGCATAAAAGGAATTGCTGAGAGGTGTTAACGAGGTTGTGCCTACAACAATGTTTTTACTTTCGTTTTTTTGAATGTAGGTATTTAAGTCATCTAAAAACCCATTTTTAAGGTGTGTATCTGCATCGAGAAATATAATCCAATCCGAATCTTTTGAAATTTGCTTTGCTCCAAAATTTCGCGCAATGGATACACCTTTTTTATCGATAGAAAAAATCTTAAAATTTTCTCCTTCGAATTTTTTCGCAACCTCATAGGTTTTATCCTGCGAGCCATTTTCGACAACAATAACCTCATAATAATCCTTTGGATATCCAACATCCTTTAGATGCTTTAATGTTTCCTCTATGTACTTCTCCTCATTATGGGCAGGAATTACAATAGAAAACTTTATATACCTTGTCATCTCAAATCATTATATGTTCAGGACCTATTTTTTCAAATAGCCTTTAATATAGAGGGAGTATTTTATTAATTTCCCAATCAGTTACCGCAATTCTGTACTCATCCCACTCTGCTTCCTTTGCCTCGATGTACTTTTGTGCAATTTGACTCCCCAGTGCTTCAAGTATAACATCATCCTTTTTGAGTGCCTCAATTGCTTCCTTTAAGGTTGCAGGCAAAGTCCTGAATTTATTTGGGAATTTTTCGTTTTCTTCGAAGATGTTTACTTCATTTGCAGGCTCACCTGGGTCAATTTTATTGCTTATTCCGTCAAGTCCTGCTTTGAGGATTACTGTAAAAAGAAGGTATGGGTTTGCAGTTGGGTCAGGGCTTCTAAACTCAATTCTTTTTGTCTTTTCGTTTGCCTGAGGAATTCTTATGAGGGCGCTTCTATTTTTAACAGCCCAGGAGACATAAACAGGTGCTTCAAACCCTGGGACGATTCTTTTGTATGAATTTACTGTTGGATTTGCAATCGCAGTAATTGCATCAATGTGCTTGAAAATTCCTCCTATAAAATACCTTGCTATGTGAGAGAGTTCAAATTCCTCATTTTTATCAAAGAAGAGGTTGTTTCCGTTATCATCTATAAGGGAAATATTTGTGTGTGCTCCAGATCCATTAACTCCAAAGAGGGGTTTTGGCATAAATGTTGCGTAAAGTCCGTTTATTAATGCGATAGTTTTTGCGGCAATTTTAAAGGTTATAATACGATCTGCCGTAGTAATGGGATCTGCGTATTTGAAGTCGATTTCGTGCTGTGAGGGTGACACTTCGTGATGTGAAGTCTCAATTTCGAAGCCCATTTCCTCGAGGGCTTTTGCTATGAGAGCACGTGTCTTTTCGCCTACATCCTCAGGAAGCATTTCAAAATAACTTCCTTTGCTTACAAGTTCTGTTGAAGGATTTCCGTCCTTAAGTTTAAATAGGAAGAACTCTTCCTCTACCCCATTTTGCATAAAATAGCCATTTGAAGCAGCCTCTTTAAGGACTTTTTTAAGTCTGAAGCGCGGGTCTCCCTCAAAAGGCGTGTTCTCATCTAAATAAACATCGCAAACGATTTTTCCTATTTTAATGTCGTTTTTAAGCGTCCATGGGAGTACTGAAAATGTTTCTGGGTTTGGTTTCAAAAGCATATCCGATTCCTCTATTCTTGCAAAGCCCTCAATCGAAGAACCATCAAATGCAATGCCTTCGGAAAGAACTTTGGGGAGCATTTTTGATGAAATTTCAACAAGTTTAGGAAATCCCAGAATGTCAGTAAACTGGAGCCATATAATATCTATCTTCTTTTCATGTACTTCTCTTATTAAATCCTCTGTATTTTTCATTTCCGCCTCCTCCTTTTAATAATATGCAAGTTAGTTACGAATTCAAAATATATATTTAAAGGGCTATTTCACCTGGCAATTTTGCAAAAAGCCTCGTATCTTTGACGCTTGGTAAATTCAAGACAAAACGCACAAACCTTTCAATTCCTATACCACATCCTGCAGATTTTGGTATGCCTTTTTTCACTTCCTCGAGATACCACTTCCAATCCTCAAGGTTCATATTCTTGTACTTCATCCTCATAATTATCCTATCAAGCTCGTATTCTCTTTCTCCACCAGACATACCTTCTCCAAATCCATAAGGATAAATAAGGTCCATATCAACAAGCGTTTTTCCATCGTCGCTTAATCTATCGTAAAATTCGCGTTCTTCAATAGGAATGTCAATTAAGAAAAACGGATCTTCTTTTTCTTTTGAAAGCAATAACTCAAAATCTCTTCCAAATTTTTCCTTTGCTTCGAGGTATTTTACTCTTTCAAATGGTGTTTTTGGGATATGGAAGTTTGGGTTAACTGATTTTATAAATGAACCGAATTTTTCTTCAAGTTTTTGCATTGTGTAAACAAGAAGCCTTTCTACAAGGTCTAAAATGTCTTCTCGGGTTGCATCTTTTACTTCGAGGTCAAGTTGAACAAATTCAATAAGATGCCTTCCTGTATGCTTTTTGTCCTCAGTTTCAAGCCTTACATTGGGTGAGAAAATGAAAATTTTTGGATATTCTCTTAGGGCAAGTTGCTTGTGAAATATCATTGACTTCGTAAGTGAATAGTAGCCATTACCATAAGGAATCTTAGCATCGTAAACAGAGTGGTTCAAAGGATCGGTTAGCGGGGAAATAATTACAGGTAATAACTCGACAAAGCCTTCGTTTCTCAAAAACTCTCCCATCCTGAAGATGGCTTCACTTTGCACTTCTAAAACTTCCTTTTTCATTCTTACCTCCTAAATTTTGTTTTTAAAATTTAAAAAGGCCGGCTTCTTTGCCGGCCTTTGGGTAAAGATTAGCAGTAGCTACCCAAACCGACCGGCGCCGGGCAGGTTATTATTATTGTTATTATTTGCTACTGCTAATCTAACCCT
The DNA here is from genome assembly GCA_022759145.1 of Caldisericum sp. Classification (NCBI taxonomy): domain Bacteria; kingdom Pseudomonadati; phylum Caldisericota; class Caldisericia; order Caldisericales; family Caldisericaceae; genus Caldisericum; species Caldisericum sp. Next base: position 26,793 of record JAEMPV010000016.1, on the reverse strand, counting down.
TTCCATACTTTGGATGTATTATAGATATCTTTTTTTCCTCTGTCAAGAGTAGAAATCAATTTTTAAGAAAATTTAATTTCATTCTTTTTGTAACATTTTCGACACATAATACATATTATTATGTGGAGGTGATAAGGATGAAGAGATTTTTGGTTTTTGTATTAGTTTTGCTTTTGATTGTGGCGCTGTTACCAGTAAGCGCAGGTGCAAAGACTACGCTACCGAAGGTTGAAGTCGTTAAGGGCGCAATAGAATCAATTTCTGCAACTTCTATTAAAATTGGAGGCAAGGAAGTTTCGATTAAAGACGATACTGTGTTGAGGCTTAACGGGAAGTCTGCAACAATAAATGATATTAAGGTAGGCATGCAGGCGATTGCGATGTGCGAGAACCTCGACAATAAACTTGTTGCAAGACTTGTACTTGCATTCACCGACTTATCTATTGCAAAGGTGTTTACTATTTCAGGTGAGGTCTCATCTATTTCACAAAATGCAATAGTCGTTAACGGAAAAACAATTGTTGTAAATGCGGATACTAAAGTAAGGTTCAAAGGGAAATTAGTCAGTTTTTCTGAGATTCAGGTGGGCGATAGGGTTGTAGTTCACGGTGAATACTCGCAGGATGTGTATGTTGCAAAGGAAATTCTGATAATTTCACATAAGGAATTTGAAATGAGGACCTATATAACAGAAATCGGTTCTAACTATGTGAAAGTAAAAGACTTTGATTATCAAATCTTTGTAAACGATAAAACTTCAATTACAAAGGTCGGAACAGGTCGTATCAAATTTGCTGATTTAAAGGTTGGAGACCCAGTTCAAATTCATGCAAGGCTCGATGCAGCATCAGGCAATTACTTTGCAACATCAATAGTTGTCCTTGCCTTTAAACCGAATACAGCAGTTGCAGTGGGCGGAACAGTTTCCTTTATTGACCTTGAAAACAAGACTTTGAAGTTATCAGAACTACCACTTATAACTTTCAAGTTTCCTCAGGACTACAAAGGTAAAGTAAAAATTACAGACCTAAAAGTTGGAGATAGGGTTCTTATTCTTGGCAAATATGTCGATGTTAGCACTGTTGAAATTTCGAACATTATTACTTTCAAAATTAAAGTACCAGCACCTAAAAAGCCATAATTAACTAAAGATTATTCTTATATTCCTCAAAATAAGGAATGTGGGGGTTGCGATAAGGACTCCGAGAGGACCGAAAATCGCGCCCCCTATTGCAATCATAAGGATTATAATTACAGGTGGAACTTTTAATTTGTCACCAACCATATGAGGTAAAATGCCATTGCTGAATAAACCTTCGACTATAGAGAATACGATGATAAACGCAAGAAATGTTTTGAAGCCCTGGGTAAGAGATAGAAGTGCGCCTGTTAAAAATACAATTGTTGGTCCAATGTAGGGAAGCATCTCAAGAAAAGAATCAATAAAACCTATAAAAACAGCATACTTTACACCAGCGATAAAACTTCCAAGCCCCATAAAAAAGCCCACAATAATTGAAATAATTACGAGTGTTGAAAAGTATGTTCGCATTTCACTATTTGTTCTATCAAGGTATTGTTTAATCTTCACTCTTATTCTTGGGTCAAATCTTCTTAAAGTAATTCTATAGAGTGCTTTGGAATCTTTCATAAAAAAGTACGCAAGAAGAAAGGAAATTACAAGAGAACCTATATTTGATAGCGTTGAACCTGCTTGTTTTGCAAAGTTTGATATGAAATTAAGAATTACACTCTGAAGTGTTGTTGTTGCATTAGATATTATATTTCGGACAAAAGCGCTCTCAACTTGGGCGTTGAGAACCTTTCCTAAATTTTCAAAAAAAGAAGATATGTTTTCCTGTAGGTTTGGTATTTTGTGCCCGAGTTCTATAAGTTCTCTTAAGATGAGAGGCAGAAGGAAGTAACTGAGAAGTATTATTACAAAGAAAAAGAGAAGTAGCGTTACAAAAGAAGCAAGGGATCTTGGAAACTTGAGTTTCTCAAAGAAATTTGTTACTGGTAGTAATACATAAGCAATCACTGCGCCAAATATTATCGGTGGTATTACACCTCTTACAGTGTACAGTAGGTATAGGATCACTACTGCAACAACCAAAACAAAACTTGTAAAAAGCGCATTTTTTATTTCTTTATTCATCTTACTCTAACGCAATTGCAGAAACTGTATCTTCTCCTTCCTTAAATCTGACAAGAATTACACCTCTCGTATTTCTACCCAACTCCTTTATATCTTTCAATTCTATTTTAATAACATTTCCCGATTTTAAAAGTAGGTAAACATTTTCTTCGTCATGTATAACCTTTACTGCAACAAGATTTCCTGTCTTTTTACTTAATTTTATGCACTTAACACCTTTTGCACCTCGTTTTGTTTTTCTTATTTCTTTAACGCTTAATATCTTTCCGTAGCCTTTTTCGGTAACAAGAATTACTCTGTCATCTTCTTTGAGAATCTCGGCATCGACAACGAATTCTTCCTGTTTTACTCTCATTCCTATTACTCCTGCCGATGCTCTTCCCATCTCACGAATTGTCTTTGTGTCAAAACGCACCGCAAGACCTACATTAGAAATTATCATAACCTCTGCTTCTTCTGCAAGAGGTATAACTGTCTCAAGTTCATCGCCATCTCTTAGCTTTAAAGCAATTTTACCAGCAGATGTAATTCGTTCGAACTCTTCCATTTTTGTTTTCTTTACAAGACCGTGCCTTGTAACAAAAAGCAAACTCTTTATCTTGTGTTCCTTGTCTATTGAAATAACCTTACTTATGTTCTCGTTCGGTGACAGTTTTAGAAGCCTGTGTATTGGAGTTCCTTTTCCAGTTCGCTCGAGTTCTGGTATTTCGTATGTCCTAAGAGAGTAAACCTTTCCAAGATTTGTAAAGAAAAGAATTGTACTCTTCAATGTTGTGGGGAGTATTTCAATTGGGTAATCCTCTTGCCCTACTGATTGCCCTATAACGCCTTTTCCTCCGCGTCTTTGTACCTTGAATACATCTTCTCTCATTCTTTTCAGGTATCCACCACGAGTTACAATTACTATTACATTTTCATCTGGTATTAACTCTTCTTCGTCTATTTTTTCATAAGAGTGAAGAATTTCCGTTCTCCTTGCGTCTCCGAATTTGTTGCCTATTCTCCTCAGGTCTTCCTTAATTTCGTTATAGAATCTCTCTTTGTTTGTAAGAATTTCATTGAAGTTCTTGATAAGTTCTTCTGTTTCCTTTATGTCTGCATCAATCTTTTCTACTTCAAGGCTTGTCAGTCTTGCAAGCCTCATATCGAGTATTGCCCTCGCCTGCTCCTCCGAAAGAGCAAGGAATTGCATTAATTTATTGCGTGCAACTTCCGTATCTTGCGATTCCTTAATGAGAGGAATAACTGCATCTATATTAAGTATTGCCTTTCTTATTCCGCTTAATATTTCGAGGCTTCTCCTTGCTTTTTCAAGTTTAAACTGTATTTGTCTTCTTAAAACATCGCTTCTAAATTTCAAGAACTCATTAAGAAGTTCCTTTATTGTAAATACCTTTGGCTGGTTGTCGAGAATCCCAAGAAGTATGACGCCGTATCTAATTTCGTATCTTGTAAATTTTGTAAGTTCTGCTTCGAAAATTTCAGGCTTAACATCTTCCGATAGTTTTATAACAATTCTAATACCTTCCCTATCTGACTCATCCCTTATGTCTTCGATACCTTTTATTTTCTTTTCTTTTGCAAGATTTGCGATTTCTTCTACGAGTTCTGCCTTATTTACTTCGTATGGAATCTCAGTTATTACAAAATACTTTCTTTTGTGCTTTCCTTCCTCTATTTTGTACTTTCCTCTTATGGTGACGGATCCCTTGCCTGTTTCGAAATACTCTTTTATTCCAGTTGTTCCAAGTATCGAACCACCAGTTGGGAAATCCGGTCCTTTAATGAAGTGCCTTAGTTCTTCCGTTGTTACAATGTTACCTTTTATAATTTCCGTATCAATAAGGTATATTAACGCATCGATTACTTCTCTAAGGTTGTGCGGAGGGATGTTTGTTGCCATACCAACAGCAATACCAGATGAGCCGTTAACAAGAAGATTAGGAAATTTTGCTGGAAGGACAACTGGTTCTTTAAGGGTGTTATCAAAGTTGGGAACAAAATCTACCGTATTTTCATCAAGGCCGTCGAGCATCTCCATTGCGATGTGCGAAAGTCTTGCTTCTGTGTATCTCATTGCAGCTGCAACATCTCCATCGATCGAGCCAAAATTACCGTGACCGTCCACAAGCGGATACCTAAGTGAAAATGGTTGTGCCATTCGAACGAGTGCGTCATATACGGATGCATCTCCATGTGGGTGATACTTTCCAAGAACTTCTCCAACGATTCTTGCGCTCTTTTTGTATGGTCTATTTGGAAGGCATCCAAGTTCATTCATTGCATATATGATCCTTCTATGGACTGGTTTTAGTCCGTCTCTTACATCTGGAAGCGCCCTTCCTATGATAACACTCATTGAATAATCGAGATAAGATTTCTTTACCTCTTCTTCAATTGGTATATTTATTACTTTTTCATGAAATAGGTCTGCCATATGCCACCTCAGATATCAAGATTGTTGACTTCTTTTGCGTGATCCATAATGAACTCTTTTCTTGGTTGCACTTCACTTCCCATAAGGAGTTCGAAGAGCTTGTCTGCTTTTTCCGCATCTTCAATTGTTACTCTTTTTATGATTCTTCTTGCTGGATCCATTGTTGTTTCCCAGAGTTGTTGTGGATCCATTTCGCCAAGACCTTTGTATCTTTGGACTTCTGCTTTACTCGGATCTTTTAGTTTTCCTAAGATGTGTTTCAACTCTTCATCTGAGTATGCGTAGTGAACTTCCTTATCGTAAGATACCCTGTAAAGAGGCGGTTGTGCTATATATAAGTATCCTTTCTCTATGAGAGGTCTCATATACCTGAAGAAGAAAGTGAGGAGTAATGTTGCAATGTGGGCGCCATCTGTATTATGCAACAAGAAGCCTCCTAATCCTGCAACAAAATTCTCATCCTTTTCGATACTAAAATCGTAAACATAAGGTTTGTCGTATTTCACTTTTTTAATTGATGTTATCGGCAGTAAGACTGCATCTCCTACGAAAGTCTTTTTATAACTGCTCTTACTCTTATCAGATTTTGAAAGATAGTCTTCTAATACCTTGCTTTTCTTATGCTCACTCCAAACTTCCTTTAGTGATTCTATTTGTTCTACGCCTTCGATGGAAATTATGTATCTAGGGTAATTACTCTTAATAAGTGTGCCGTCTTTTCTTGGATGATCCTTTGATATTCTTTTTGAAATGCCTGGAAATATTCCAAGTTGCCTAAAAAGGAATACAATGCCATCTCTCAATGCTTCAGACGCTGTGGTGAATGTTAGTTTTACGCTTTTCTTACCTTTATAAGATTTGACAACTATACTTCCGTCGCTTTCAAGATAACCCTTAAGGAATGACTTTTGAATATTTTCTTCAACATTAAATATTTCGTCTGGAACAAATTTTTCGAAAGATTTCTTTTCAAGAAGGCCTAATGATTGCAAAATTAACCTGAATTCAAAAGAATGGAAGGTAAGTTCACTTATATTACCATTCTTACTTTCAAAAACCTCAGCATTTAATACAGATTTTATTGCATTGCTAATTTTGTTTGCATAATGCGACCTGTCTTTGCCTAAGGAGATAACAAACCTGTTTGGGTTATCTTTTGTCCCCGCAAAATATCCATCACCAATATAGAAGCCTAAAAGATATGCAAGTTTTTCATCAAGATCGAATATGACTTTTAATTTTCTTGTATGATTTTTGTAGTAGTATTCTAAGTTGCCTTCGGTAAGTGGGTCTTTTGTAAGATGTGTTATAGGTATATATAAGTAGGCATCCTGTAAGATTTCTTTCTCGTCTAAACCTAACGAATTAATATATTTTTTAAATTCGCCATATTTAGGCATTACATTGTCAATTTTTTGTTCCCATTGTTCTATTACGGTATGATAAATGCCAATATCATCTGCCAACTTTTCCCTTGAAATTTTCTTTTCTTTTCTCTTTTCCTCAATTTCCTTCCATTCATCTAAACTCAAATCAATCCATGCACTTTCTGGAATTTCGCTTATCTTACTTCTATGAATCCTTACCTGTATATCATCTCCATATTCTTTTAATAAAGGAGTAATATCGATTTTCACTTTTTTGTCTACCCTCGGCATAGAGGAAGGCAAAACAATACTATCCCCAACCTTTAATTCTTCTGTGGGTATTGTTTCGAACTCGCCGTTCCTATAAGTAAACACATTGTGATAAGCAGTAACTTTTACACTATATCCAAAGCGAGTTTTTACTTCGTATAGGTCTGTTTTTAATTGATGCCGAATTGTTTCTTTAATGTCTCTTAAAGAGAATGTCTTTTTGTCAAGGTTGCAGGCAAATACCTGGTAATCTTTTGGATCCTTGCATTGATTCTCTATGAAATCACCAACTTTTACCAATTTGAGCATTTCGCTCTTTTTATCGAAAACAAATGTCGGGGTATCGTATGTTACGCTATCTGCATCCGTCATTATTATTATCTTGTGGTATCTTAAATGTTCTTCTTTAAAATCTTCTCCTACACCACAACCAAGTGAGGTAATGAGGTTTTTAATCTCTTCTGAGGAAAGTGCATGGGCAAGATTTGCTTTCTCGACATTTAAGATTTTTCCCCTGAGGGGTAATACTGCTTGAAATCTTCTATCTCTTGCTTGCTTTGCGCTTCCACCTGCAGATTCTCCCTCGACTATGTATAACTCAGTTTGTGCAGGATCATTTAGAGAGCAATCTGCAAGCTTACCAGGAAGTCTTCCGGAGAAGTCAAGCGCTCCTTTCCTTCGAACAAGTTCCTTTGCCTTCTTTGCTGCAATTCTCGCTGACTGAGCAAGTAAAACTTTTTTGAGGACTTTTTCAAGCTCGCCAACATGTTTGTCGAAATAGAGAGTCAGTTGGTCTTTTACTATGTTGTAAACCTTTGTTTTAACTTCCGCATTGCCTAATTTCGTTTTAGTTTGTCCTTCGAACTGTGGTTCAAGCATCCTTACATTTATTACGGCAACGAGCCCTTCTTTCACATCATCGAAAGTAAGTGCTTCGTCTTTTATCATCTTGAGCTGTATTCCTTCGTCATTTAAAAGTTTTGTTAGTGCCTGCTTAAAACCTAATTCGTGGGTGCCACCTTCTGTAGTCCTTATATTGTTTACAAAGGAGTGAATTTCAGATGAGAATCCAGAGTTGTACTGCATTGCAATTTCAACGAAGAAATGGTCTTCCTCGTAACTAAAATAAATTGGATTTTCCGGGATAACCTGCTCGTCTTTGTTTATATCCTTAACGAGTTCAACTATTCCTTCTTTTGACTCGTAAACTTCTTCAACACCAGTCTTCTCATTTATGAATTTGATTCTTAATCCCTTGTTTAGGTACGCTAATTCCTTCAACTTCTCTTTTATGATTTCCTCTTTGAACTCAACAGTTTCAAAGATTTCATCGTCTGGTATAAAGGTAATTTCTGTGCCTGTATTATTAAAGAGCGAAGAACCAACCTCCCTCAAAGGATATTGTGGCTTCCCTCTTACATATTCTTGTTCGTATATCTTTCCATTTCTGTAGACTCTAACCTTTAGGTACTTAGAAAGGGCGTTAACAACAGAGACACCAACTCCGTGCAATCCTCCTGAAACATGGTAAACCTTTCCTTCGAACTTGCCGCCTGCGTTAAGTTTTGTGAGAGCAACCTCAACACCTGATATGTGAAGTTCTGGGTGTTCATCAACAGGGATACCTCGACCGTTATCAATTACAGTGATTGAACCGTCTTTTCCCATTTTTACGACTATTTCTGTGCAGAAACCAGCCATTGCTTCATCGATTGAGTTATCGACGACTTCAAATACCAGATGATGGAGCCCGGACTCAGAAGTAGAGCCAATATACATAGAAGGACGCTTCCTTACATGTTCAAGCCCCTCGAGGACCTTTAAAGCCCCTGCGTTATATTCAATTGTTTCATTTGTTTTGTTATTCTTTTCGTTGTTTTCCATCATTACCTCCAAACATTTTATTGTATCAAAAAATGCAAAAAATCCAAATTCAAATCTATGCAAGTTAAATTTTTTTAACATGCGCATTATCAAACATTTATTCGCTTGTAATTTCAGAAAACACGAATATAATTTCTAAATCCACTTTTAAAAAATCAAAAATTCGCTACAATATTATTAGGAGATGATTTTATGAATTGGAACAATTTAACAGAAAGAGCACAAAAAGCGATTTTAATTGCCCAGGAAGAGGCACATAGTCTCGGGAATGATTATCTCGGGACGGAGCATCTATTGCTTGGGCTTATTAAAGTTGAAGAAGGAATTGCTTACAATGCAATCCTCAGTATGGGGGTTGATCCTGAAGAGGTTATAGAGCGTATTGAGAACTTTATTAAGGAAAACAGGAATTTCTCAGGTAAGACAAGCGATGAGATAATTCTTACTCCACGTGCAAAAAGAGTCCTTGAACTCGCTGAGAAAGAAGCAATAAATCTTGGTGATAATTATATTAGCACTGAACATATCCTTCTTGCAATCCTTCATGAAGGGGGAGGCGTTGGGATAAAGATTCTCCAGGATTTAGGAGTTGATATCCAGAAGTTCGAAGAAACTATTTACTCAATGATTGGTGAAAAGGCGACAAAAGAGGCAACGCAGACCCGTGAGTTTAGAGAAACAAAGACACCTACTTTAGATCAGTTTTCAAGGGACCTTACATATCTTGCAACTCGTGGCGAACTTGATCCTGTTATTGGAAGAGAAGGCGAAATTGAGCGTGTAATAGAAATCCTTATGAGAAGGAAGAAAAATAACCCGGCAATAATAGGAGACCCTGGTGTTGGTAAAACCGCAATTGTAGAGGGGCTTGCCCAGAAAATTGCCGATAACGATGTGCCGGACCTCCTTAAAGGCAAAAGAATTGTATCATTAGACCTTGCCTCTGTTATTGCAGGAACGAAGTACCGTGGCGAGTTTGAAGAGAGAATGAAAAAAATCCTTAAAGAGGTTGCGAAAACAAACAGAAATGTAATTCTCTTTATAGACGAATTCCATACACTTGTGGGTGCAGGTGCTGCAGAAGGTGCAATTGATGCGTCAAATATTCTTAAGCCTTCTTTAGCAAGTGGAGAGATACAGGTTATTGGTGCAACAACACTAAAGGAATACAGAAAATATGTTGAAAAAGACCCTGCTCTTGAAAGAAGGTTTCAGCCCGTTTATGTAAAAGAACCGAGTGTAGAAGAGGCAATAGAAATTTTGAAGGGAATCCGTGAGCGATACGAAAAGTTCCATGGAGTCCGAATACCTGACGAAGCGATTGAGCTTGCCGTGAAACTCTCCGTAAAGTACATTAATGATAGATTCCTGCCTGATAAGGCGATAGATGTTATTGATGAAGCCTCAGCAAGATTAAAACTTCAACTGTCCAAAAACTCTGAAATAAAGGAACTTGAGAAAAAGATTAGGGATATAAAAGATAGGAGATTCCAGGCTATAAGGGAAAAAAGGCTTCTCGAGGCAGAACGCTTAAGGGAGGAAGAAAAGAACCTTCTTAATGCACTGAGGCTTATTGCAAGTGAAAAGGAAACGGAGATTCCAGTTTTGTCTGAAGACGATATAAGAAAAGTGATATCCTTATGGACCGGTGTCCCTGCAGAAAAAATGGTTAAGGATGAAAAAGAACGTCTTGTTCATATGGAAGAAGAACTCCACAAGCGTATAGTCGGGCAAGAAGAGGCGGTAAAGGCAGTATCTCGTGCTATAAGGCGTGCACGTTCTGGTTTGAAGAACCCTAACAAGCCTATTGGAACTTTCCTTTTCCTTGGTCCAACTGGTGTTGGTAAAACAGAACTTGCAAAAACTCTTGCAGAGTTCCTTTTTGGTAACGAAAATGCTCTCATCAGGCTTGATATGTCTGAATATATGGAGAAATTCACCGTTTCAAGGCTCATTGGCTCTCCTCCAGGTTATGTTGGTTATGAAGAAGGCGGACAATTAACAGAGGCAGTTAGAAGAAGGCCGTACTCTGTCGTTCTTTTTGACGAGATAGAGAAGGCACACCCTGATGTATTTGATATTCTTCTTCAAATAATGGATGAAGGGCGTCTTACTGATTCTCAAGGAAGGACTGTTGACTTCAAAAATACCGTAATAATTCTTACTTCAAACTTTGGGACCGAGGGATTAAGAGAGAAAAATGTAGGATTTGAACTTGGAGGAAGCGAAGCAACATTTGAAGAAAAGAAAAAGAAGTTATTGTCGTCCTTAAAGGGATTGTTTAAACCTGAATTCCTGAATAGGCTTGACGACATAATAGTTTTCTATCCTCTCACACTTGATGAGATTAAGCAAATTGTTGATATCATTATGAAGAGGATTGAAAAGAATGCATCCGAAAATAATATTGAAATTGAACTTACCGAAGCGGCTCGAGAATACCTTGCAAAGACAGGTTACAACCCTGAATACGGCGCAAGGCCTCTACAAAGGCTCATAGAAAAGGAAGTTGAGGACCCAATTGCAGTTAAAATCCTGCAAGGAGAAATAAAAGAGGGAAGCCTTATAGTAGTTGATTACAAAGAAGATACTGGCATCGTATTCGAAATAAAAGAAAAGATTCCGTCGCATGGATAAAATTAGAAACTTTTCTATAATTGCACACATTGACCACGGTAAGTCAACGCTTGCAGATAGATTTCTTGAAAGAGGTGGGCTTGTTGTAAAAGGCGAGCAGATGCTCGATAGTATGGAGCTCGAGAGGGACAGAGGGATTACAATCCGAGCCCACCCTGTAAGCCTCGATATAGAAGTAAACGGGGAAAAGTATCTTTTTAACCTTATTGATACACCGGGTCATGTTGACTTCTCTTATGAAGTGTCAAGGAGCCTCAAGGCATGCGAAGGAGCAATACTTCTTGTGGACGCAACACAGGGTGTCGAAGCGCAAACAATTGCAAATACATATCTTGCTCTCGAAAACGACCTCGTAATAATTCCCGTAATAAATAAGATTGATGTTAAAGATGCAGACATTGAAGGCACTGCAAAGGAAATAAAGGATATCCTTGGCTTTAATGAAGAAGAAATCCTCAAGATAAGCGCAAAGACTGGAGAAGGTGTAGATGAACTCATAAAGGCAATAGTTGAGAGGATCCCCCCTCCTCAAGGTGATCCAGATCTTCCCTTAAAAGCCCTTGTTTTTGATTCTCACTTTGATACCTACAAGGGAGTTGTTGTTTATGTGCGTATAAAAGACGGGACAATCAAAAAGGGCGATAGAATAAAATTTATGTCCACAAATAAAGAGTTTGAAGTTGAAGAGGTTGGGATATTCAGGCTTAAAATGGAACCTGTGAATGAACTTAGAGCAGGTTTTGTCGGTTATTTTACAGCGCTTATTAGAGACCCACTTGATGTCCAGATTGGAGATACGGTAACCTCTGCAGTAAATCCAACAAAAGAGCCTATCCCTGGGTTTAGAAAAAATGTGCCAATGGTTTTTGCAGGCATTTTCCCCCTTAATACGAACGAGTTTGAAGAATTAAAAAAATCTCTTGAAAAACTCCATCTAAATGATCCTGCTTTTACTTTTGAACCTGAATCTTCTGAAGCGCTTGGATTTGGTTTTAGATGTGGTTTCTCAGGACTTCTTCATATGGAGATTACAATCGAGAGACTCAGAATTGAGTTTGGGCAGGATATTATTGCAACCGTTCCAAATGTTGAATACGAAATAGTGTTAAGAGATGGAAGGACTATCACAATTGACAACCCTGCAAAATTCCCTGACCCTTCGAAGATCCTTGAAATAAGAGAACCAATAGTTGATGCATCAATAATGATTCCGCCAGATTATATCGGAAATGTAATGGAACTTATTACTTCTCGAAGGGCGATTTACAAGGATATGCTTTACCCAGAGGAAAAGAGAGTTATCATTCGTTTCGAAGTTCCGCTTCAGGAGATTATTACGGATTTCTTTGATGCACTTAAGTCGGTAACTCGTGGTTACGGAACACTTGATTATGAGTTTATTGGCTTTAAGAAGGCTGATATCGTTAAGGTCGATATTCTAATAAATAAGAAACCTGTTGATGCTCTTTCTTTTATGGCACATGAAGATAAAGCGTATTACATTGCACGCTCTATGCTTGAAAAGATGAGAAAAGTTATTCCAAGGCAGATGTTCGAAGTAAGTTTGCAGGCCGCAATTGGAGGAAAAATTATCGCAAAGGAAAGGATTGTTCCATATAGAAAAGATGTCCTTGCAAAATGCTACGGTGGAGATGTAACCCGTAAACGAAAGCTTCTCGAAAAGCAAAAAGAAGGAAAGAAAAAAATGAAAATGGTTGGCAATGTCGAAATACCACAGGAGGCATTTTTCTCGATACTTTCAGTAAAGAGTGGAGAAACCGAAGATTAGCTCTTTCAAAGGCTTTCACCTCTATATTCATTTTCCTTTTTGTGTAAGTAAGTGTATTTACTGTGATTTCGTATCTTTTAAATTCCAAAAGCCTTTGTATAGAAAATATTTTGATTATCTTAAAAGAGAAATTGACTTATTCCTTGAAAAGTTTCCTGATAATTCAGAAAAACGCATTTCGACGCTTTATCTTGGTGGAGGGACGCCCAGTCTTATTGAGGAAGATTTGTTATCTAACCTTCTTTCATTTTTAAGAAGTCGTTTTGATTTAAGAACTCTTTCTGAATTTACAATAGAGGCAAATCCCGAGAGCATAGAAAAAACTAAGTTTGAAGCCTTTAAAGCGCTCGGAGTAAATAGAGTAAGTATTGGGGTTCAGTCGTTTAACGATGAAACGCTAAGGATTCTTGGGCGAATTCATGATAGCAAAACTGCCATTGAAAAATTTGAACTCCTTCGTGAAATCGGTTTTTCAAACATAAATCTTGACCTTATATTTTCTCTTCCAAATGAAACCTTTGATATGCAGGTCAGATCTCTTAAAAGTGCAATTCAATTGAATCCAGAACACATTTCCTATTATGCGCTTATGGTAGAAAGAGGAACGCTCTTAAACAGGATGAAGAGTAAATTTAAGTTTGTGGATGAAAAAATCTGGTTAAAGGAGTTTGAATACGGGGAACGCTTGTTAGAGGATGCAGGTTTTATACATTACGAGATTTCAAACTATGCAAAGAAATCCTACGAATGTCTCCACAATATTTCATATTGGAAAAGTTATCCCTACCTTGGGTTTGGTATTTCTGCAGGTGGTTTCTATAACGGCATTCGTTATGTGAATGTTAAGAGTTTTGAGAAGTATTTCGAAAAAATCGATAGAGGAGTTTTGCCTTATTCATTCAAAAAACGACTTCCTGTTGATATTGCAAAAGGTGAATTTATAATGATGGGGCTTAGACTTCTTGAAGGGATCGGTTTTGATGAGTATTATCACAAGTTTGGAAGTTTCATAACTGAGGACTTTAAAAACGAAATTTCGAAACTCAAGAAACTAAAACTAATAAAAGTAGACAGTAAAAAAATTGCACTCACCAAAAGGGGAGTGCAATATGCAAATATTGTATTTAGGGAGTTTATTTAGGCTTTTTTTCGCAAAGAAATCTTACCGTTACTTACAAGATATCTTAGAATTTGTCTTCCTTCTCTTAATGTAATGCCCATTTCCTTACAGATTGTGGGGAAGTCTTTTCTCCCATCAATTTTTTTGTAAAAAGCGATGTTCCTTTCCCCGTATATTGGTGTATTGACTGCGTACCAGCCTGTTTCTTTAACAGGAATTACAAGGTCTTCGTCCTTTAAAACATCCTCGGTTTCAAAACTCATAGTAATGAGTCCTTTGTCAAAAAGAGATGCAAGGAGTTCAAGTGTCTTCATCTCACCCATAGGAGAATTCATAAGTAACCTCAAAAGCGTTGTTGGTTCTCTAACAAGCGATAGGATTTTCCATTCATCAGGTGTTAATTTTACTTCTTCAGACTTTGCTTCACCAATGTCAAATACCACATCGTAATTCGGAAACTTCTTTCTAATTTCTTCCCACCTTTTTAAAATTGAGTCAATGTCCTGTGCAAGCGCCTTAAGTTCTTGTGCTTTTTCACTCTCTTTTACATCATCCATCTTTATAAATTCAAATTTTCCAGAAGTGAGTCCTACAGCTTTTTCAAATGATGAAATTGGATCCTTATCACCCTCTGCGTTCACAATTACGCCATTCTTAAAGTAAAGGAAGACATGAGTTGAATCATTAATAATCTCTAATTTACCTGTACCTTTCATTGATTGAATTAAATTTAAAATACCCCTTAAATCGAGTTCACTTAAATCTCCTGTTAAAGCCATCTTTGGCCTCCATTTTAATAAAAGAATTTACTTGCTCTTAATTATTATAGCGATTTTTTACAAAAGTCAAATAAATTGTATAATATTCTGATGAAAGAACGAATTAATTTTGTAATAATAACAGGACTAAGCGGTGCAGGAAAAACAAAAACCGTTGGTGTAATGGAAGACCTCGGTTATTACTGTATTGATAATATTCCTCCAACTCTTATAAACGATTTTATAAGGATTGCACAAAGCACTGAAGGAAAAATTAACAAAATATGTGCTGTTATTGATATAAGGAGCAAAGATTTTCTACAACAGTTTCCCCAGATTGTAAAGGAACTTAAGAATAGAGAGGATATAAACCTTAAAATAATTTTCCTTGAAGCATCGGTAGAGACCCTTGTAAAAAGATTTTCCGAGACGAGAAGAAAACACCCCTTCGACGAAAGTGTATCTGTAACACTTGAAGAGAAAATAAAAGAAGAAATGAATTGTCTTGCGCCAATAAAGGAAATGGCTGATATAGTTATAGATACTACTCACTTCAAGGTGCAGGACTTGAAGAAAAGAATTATCGATATTCTTACCCTTCCAGAAGAAAAAGCGCTTCACATAATGATAATAACTTTTGGCTACAAGTACGGAGTTCCACTTCAATCTGATATCGTTGTAGATGTCCGTTTTATCCCCAACCCTTACTATGAGGAGGAATTGACAAATAAGTCAGGTCTTGACAAGGAGATACAGGATTTTGTTATGAGCTTCCCGGAAACAAGGGAGTTTGTTCAGAAATTTATGGACTTTCTCCTCTTTCTTATACCTTACTACATAAGAGAGGGTAAATCCTATCTTACAATTTCCCTGGGCTGTACTGGTGGACATCACAGGTCAGTTGCAATAGGTGAAATTATTGCAAATATGTTGAAGGAGAAAGGTTTTGTTGTTGCAATTGAACACAGAGATTTGAAAAATGAAGATAGAAAATAGCAGGCTTCGGTTTTTATTACCGGGGCTTCGCCTCAAAAGGTTTATTCTCTTAATTGTTGTTTCTATCCTTCTTCTTATTTATGGTATTTTCTTGCTTTCTACTGTTCTTTCTGATAATGAGTATTTTATGAATAGCTCACTTTACATAGGAAAATACTTTGATGTCCCTTTTGAAAGTTTTTACATACAACTTTTTGCAGTAGCCCTGATCGTTATCTCTATAATTTTGATTTATGTAGGTATTTCTCTTCTGATCCAATCTGTTGCAAAGGCGCTTGTCCCTGACAAACCTTATAGCGAAATTATGGATCTTCTTTTCGAAAGGCGAAAGGATGGCCTTAAAAAGCGTGTTGTTAATATCGGGGGTGGCACAGGGACGACCTCAGTCCTTGAAGGATTGAGAGGAAAATTTCTAAAGATTTCTGCCGTAATAACAGTTGCGGATTCTGGTGGCTCCTCTGGAAGACTAAGAAGAGAACTTAATGTTCCCCCGCCAGGAGATATAAGGAACTGTCTTATTGCGCTTACTGAAGAAAACTCTCTTTCAAGAAAAATACTTTCGTATAGATTCAATGCACCTGGCTCCTGTCTTGATGGTCATAATCTTGGGAATATCCTTATTACTGGTCTTACTAAAGTTACAAATGATTTTGGAGATGCTGTATTGAAGCTATCAAAGCTCCTTAATATTGAAGGAGAGGTCTTACCTTTTACGGAGGAAGAGGCAACTCTATGCGCAGAATTTGAAGATGGTGAAATTGTTGAGGGAGAGGCTGAAATTACCGCAAGAGGAAAAAGGATTAAGAGGGTTTTCTTGAAAGATGATTCAATAAAGCCTTATCTTCCTGCGCTTGAAAGGATAATAAATGCTAATGTTATTGTAATTGGTCCTGGAAGCCTATTCACAAGCATTATGCCGCCGTTACTTCTTCCCTCTGTCGTTGATACTATAAGAAGGTCGCATGCAGTAAAGATATACATCGTTAACGCAATGACAGAACATGGAGAAACGGATAATTTTAAAGCATCGGACCATGTAAAGGTAATCGTTGATACGCTCGGAGAAGGAGTCCTTGACTATGCTATTGTAAATACGAAACAGTTTTCTCCTGAGACCCTTTCACGTTACAAACTTTCGAATTCTGAGCAAGTATTAGCAGATGTTGAAAATATTGAAAAATTAGGCGTAAAACCAGTTTTGGGTGATTTTGCAAAGGAAAGAGGTGGTCTCATACGACACGATCCAGAAGCCTTAGGCGAAATAATAATGAAGTTAGCGCGGTCGAGAGTTTAAACATACGTCTTAAAAGAGAACTTGCAAGCATAAACGAAGAGCCTCTTTTTGAACTTTATGGATTTATTGTTGGAAACGCTAAAGTCATTTATTCAAATGAGAAGATGCTTAAGTTCTCCTCTCGTGAATTATTCGTGATAAGAAAGATCCTAACTCTTTTTAATGAACTTAAAATAAAAAGGGAGAAAGATATCCTCTCTTCCGAAAGGGGAATTCACGAGTTGTTTTTGACGGGGTTTGATCTGGATTTCAATTTCGAAAACATTTTTTCGTTAGTTAAAAAAGCGTTGGTAAATGAGAAAAAGGCTTTCTTGAGAGGTGTTTATCTTGGCTGTGGCATTATTTCGAGTCCACCTTCGTATCATCTTGAGTTCAGATTTGAAAAGGAAAGCGAAAGGGACCTTGTTTCTTCAATCCTTAACCATTTTAGAATCAAACACTCTGTAAGAGAAGGAAGAATTTTCATTAAAGGGCGTGAGAACATAAAGGATTTTCTTTACACCGTGAAGGCTTTTGGAATTTATACAGAATTGGAGAATGATGCTATTGAAAAATCGGTATCAAATGAAGTGAATCGTCTTGCTAATTTCGAGTTTGCAAACCTGAAAAGGCTTACAAACTCTGCATCGAAAGAGATAAAAGCGATAAAATCGATTATTGAGAAAGGAGAGTTCGAAAAACTTGATTCTGAACTTAAGGAAGTTGCCCTTTTAAGGCTTAACAACCCTCTTTCGTCACTCAGGGAACTTTCAGAAAAATCTAAAGGAAGATTTTCAAAGCAAGAAATATATTACAGGTTAAAGAAGATTGAATCCTATGGAGAATAGAGTAAAAGCAAAACAAGTTTTAAGGCAAAAGTTTCTTCCATATCTTGTTTTGAAGTCCCGCATTCTTGAACTTCCAAATCCTGAATTAAACAAGTACATAGAAGAACTAATTGAGAGTAACCCATTTGTTGACGAAGGAGATGAAATTGTTTACGAAGAGTTTGAAACTTTCCCCGATAATCAAGAAGATGACATATACTCATTTCTAAAGATACAAATTGAGGTGTCGCCTGTTGAGGAGGAAATTAAAGAAGTTGCGTATAAAATCGTAGATAATCTCGATGAATGCGGTTTTTTGTCTAAGGATGAGAGTACTTTGATAAAGGAACTTGGCATTAAGAAAAACCTATTCAAAAAGGCGCTTGAGTTTCTCAAAACCCTTGACCCCATTGGTGTTGGCTCAAGAAACATACAGGAGTATTTTGTAATCCAACTTGAAAATGAAGGAGAACTTCCCAATACCTATAGAAAGTTAATTCAGGACGACCTCGAATTACTTATGAAAGAGGACTATAAAGCGCTTGTAAAAAAATACAAGATATCTAAGGAAGAACTTTTCGGACTGAGAGAAAAATTGCTAACGCTCGACGTATGCCCTGGAAAGGACTTTAAGAGTGTAAAGTTTATTACAAAATTCCCTGATATTATTGTTGAGAATGACGGGGAAAATTACAGTGCCTTTGTGAATAGGTCTTCAAGAAGGGTTATTCGCCTTGTTGAGGATTACGCAAGACTTATAGACAAACTTCAGGATAAAATAGAGAAAGAAGAACTTGAAAACTTGCTTGCAAAAGCTCAGTGGTCAATCCACGCAATCGAGGAGAGGGATAGACTTCTTGAGGAAATCGGAAAAAGGATAGCAATGGAGAATGTAGAGTTCTTCAAGGGAAATAGTGAAGTAAAGAAAATATCTTTTGAAGAATTTGAAAATGAAAATTTTGACAGAGCGACACTTTCACGTCTTATCCAGGGGAAATACATCCTTACTCCTTGCGGAATTTTCCCTTTGAGGTATTTTTTTAAACACAAAAACGAAAAGTTTGGCGAAGAAAAAGTTCTTAAATTAATTAAGGAAATTGTTGATAGCGAAGATAAAAGACATCCTTATACAGACGATGAGATATGCGACATGCTAAATAAAGAGGGTTATGATATAAAGAGGAGGACAATTACCAAATACAGGGAAAAACTTAATATACCGAGTTCTTCCAAGAGGAAAATTAGTTAAGTTGGTATTCAATTTATTAGTTATTTTTTACACAATATTGTAATTTCTGATATTGACATAAATTAGTATTTTGCTAAAATTAACATAGTTTATAAATTTAGTAAAAATATACAGGAGGTAAATATGGCAAAAGTAGCAATTAACGGTTTTGGTAGAGTTGGAAGACAGGTTTTTAAGAGACTTACAGAAGTCTATCCAGAAATCGAAATTGTTGCAATTAACGACTTATTCCCGCCAGATCAACTTGCATTCCTTGCAAAGTATGACTCAAATTACGGCATCTGGCAAAGGGACATTAAACTTGAAGGAAACGAATTAGTTGTCGATGGCAGAAGGACAAAGATGTTTGCAGAGAAAGACCCTACAAATCTCCCATGGAAAGATCTTGGAGTTGACATTGTAATCGAATCATCAGGTGCATTCACAAAAAGAGACAAAGCAATGCTTCACATCCAGGCTGGTGCAAAGAAGGTAATTATTACAGCCCCAGCAGAAGGAGAAGACATTACCGTTGTTCTTGGTGTAAATGAGAACCTTCTTGATATGGAAAAACATGTAATTATTTCAAATGCATCATGCACAACAAATAGCATTGCACCAGTTATTAAAGTAATCCATGATAAGATTGGTATCGAAAAGGGGTTCCTCACAACAACACACTCATACACACAGGACCAGAGGCTTCTTGACTCGCCCCACAAGGATCCGAGAAGGGCAAGGTCTGCTGCAACCAACATTATTCCTACAACAACTGGTGCAGCTAAAGCAGTTGCACTAACAATTCCAGAACTTAAAGGAAAGCTACATGGTTTTGCCTTGAGAGTGCCAACCCCAACAGTTTCAATTTCAGTATTTAACGCGGTATTAAAGAGAAATGCAACAGCAGAAGAAGTTAACGGTTATCTTAAGGAAGCATCCGAAACCTATATGAAAGGTATCCTTGGATATACTGAAGAGCCGTTAGTGTCCTCCGATTTTAAAGGCATTACATACTCAGGCGTTGTTGATGCACTCTCAACAATGGTAGTTGATGGGAATCTTTTGAATGTTGTAAGCTGGTATGATAACGAGTGGGGATATTCCTGTAGAGTTGCAGATCTCACTAAACTTGTAGTCCAAAAGGCAGGTTATTAATTATAAGGGAGGCATAGATGAATAAAAAAACCTTGAGGGATGTTGATGTTGTTGGTAAAAGGGTCCTTGTAAGGGTTGATTTTAATGTCCAGATTACTAAAGACGGAAAAGTTTTGGATGATTTTAGGATTTTAAGTGCCCTTCCTACAATCAATTACCTGAGAGAAAGAAACGCAAAGGTTATCTTAATGAGCCACCTTGGGCGTCCAAAGGGCAAAGACGAATCCCTCAAAATGGACCCTGTTGCAAAAGCCCTTGAGGAACTTGGAGGATTTAAGGTTTATAAACTTGATGATTGCATCGGCGATAGCGTCAAGAAATTTATCGACGAGACTCTTAAAGAAGGCGAAGTTGTTCTCCTTGAGAACTTGCGTTTCTATAAAGGCGAAGAGGACAATGATCCCGAATTTGCAAAAGCACTTGCAAGCCTTGGTGATATTTTTGTAAATGATGCATTTGCAACAGCGCATAGAGTTGCAGCCTCTACAGTTGGAATTACGCAGTATCTTCCATCGGTTGCAGGGCTTCTTATGGAAAAGGAGATTACAATTCTTTCGAACCTACTTGAATCCCCAGAACACCCTTACATTGCAGTTTTAGGGGGAGCAAAGGTATCGGATAAGATTGGTCTTATAAGGAACCTTCTCGGTAAGGTCGATGAACTCCTCATAGGCGGTGGTATGTGCTTCACATTCCTTAAGGCACAGGGCTATAATATCGGAAGATCGCTTTGCGAAGATGATAAACTCGATGTTGCAAAAAGTCTTTTAGAAGAAGCGAAGGCGAAAGGGGTAAAAATTGTCTTGCCTGTCGATATTGTTGCCGCAACTGATGTAAAAGAAGAGGGCTATGCAGGGATTTTTGATATTGAGGATATGAAAAGCGACCTTGTTGGCGTAGATATCGGACCAAAGACGGTAAAGCTGTTTGAAAACGAATTATCTAAGGCAAAAACAATTGTATGGAATGGACCTCTCGGCGTATTCGAAATTGAGAAATTTGCACAAGGCACTTTTGAGATTGCAAAATTTATTGGAAGTCTTTCAGGTGTTACAACGGTTGCAGGTGGTGGTGAAACAGTTGCAGCATTCAGAAAATTCAATCTTCAGGACAAAATTACACACCTTTCAACTGGTGGCGGTGCTTTCCTTGAATTCCTCGAAGGAAAAGTTCTTCCAGCGGTTGACGCATTAGACAATAAGGAATAAATATTGAAGTTTTTTAAGAGCCTGCCTTTTTTTGGGCAGGCTTTTTTGTTTTTATAGAGTTTTTATATAATTTTTCGTAAAACTACTTGAAATTTATTCTCAAATCTATATAATACATATGGAAGAAGGTAAAGGATATGAGTACATTTGCGATTGTATTGATAGTATTGGACTTGATTTTTGCAGTTGGCACCATTTTATCGATTTTGTTGATGGATCCGAAAGGTGCTGGCTTAGGTGCTATTTCTGGTGGCGCAACAGTCTTCCACAATAGGACTGCAAAAGATATTTTGTTAGAGCGTTTGGCTACCGTATTTGGTATACTATTCGTCCTTACTACAATATTTTTAAACGTATTTAAAGTCTTTTAGGCTTTTAAGTGCTGGGATGGCGGAATTGGCAGACGCGCACGTTTGAGGGGCGTGTGGGCACTCCCGTGTGGGTTCGACTCCCACTCCCAGCACCATGTGGGCGGATAGTTCAACGGTAGAACGCTTGCCTTACACGCAAGAAGTTAGAGGTTCGAATCCTCTTTCGCCCACCATGTGCCGAGGTAGCTCAGTCGGTAGAGCAGTGGACTGAAAATCCACGTGTCGGCGGTTCAATTCCGTCCCTCGGCACCATCCGATATAAAACCTTTTTTAAGTCATATCTTTATGTGCTAATCCCATAATTTGGTGACTCCTCTTTTTAAGGTATAATATCTTGTTCTATATGAGGATTTGCACAGACTTTTTTCTATAAGAACTCGAAAGCACTACAAGGAGGGCAGCAATTTGCTTCTTGACAAAATCTTTAATTTTGATACAAACAAAAATCTAAGAGGTGCAAGTAAAGATGAAAGAGTGTGTAGTCACACGATTTAGGGAACAATACATTAACAACAAATACTGCACGGAGGTAATAGCATGACTACATTATTTTTAGTGCTTATCATTTTAGTGGCAATCATTTTTGTTCTGAGGTTTCTTTCATCTTCAAAAGGAGAGAAAGAGGAGATTGCTGCTTTTCCTTTTTATGCAAAGAAACCTTTAACGCCTGTAGAGCAATCATTGTATTACAAACTTGAAAAAGCACTTCCTGAATATGTGATTCTTTCCCAAGTTTCATTGTCAAGATTTCTCGGTGTAAAAGAAGGTGCCAATTATATGGAATGGCTTAATAAAATTAACAGAATGACCATTGATTTTCTTGTGTGTAAAAAGGATTTCAGTATTGTAGCAGCAATTGAACTTGACGATTCTTCCCACAATAGTGAGCGAAGGCAAGAAGCTGATGACAAAAAGAATAAAGCACTTCAGTCAGCAGGTATTCGTATTATAAGATGGAATGTCAAGAATGTGCCTGATACAGATAAGATAAGAGAAGAAATTATACAAACAAATCCAAGAATCTAGGTTTGAAATTCGGGTAGGCTATAGTCCTGCCCTTTAATCTTACAATGCTTTATTTTCTTAATAAGGAAAGATACAAGCTAATATAAAAAATAATTTATCTTTGTCCTCTACACTGAACACAAAAGCCTTTTATGTACATCGAAAAAAGGCTAACTTTCTCAACAATTAAAGATACTTTAAAAAACGAGAATTGGAAAGGATTAGATTCTTGAAGAATTGAGAAACAATATAGGCAAATCGAAGAGGTTTAAATAATTTTTATGTTTTAGTATTTAGCGTGATTTATGTTTTATATGAATTAAAAAATTTGCAGAAAAACTAATTAAAGATTAAAATGTATTAGTTTAAATGAATTGGGAATTTGAAAATGCATCCTACAATTAAGGAAATAGTATTAGCATTAGACGCTGAAATTAAAGAGCTAAAAGAAGGTCATAGTGGAAGAACAATTTCCGTTTTTGATGGGATAATTGTTCAAGAGTCTAGCAATTCCTATATTTATCAATTTGTTGTCGATAATGTTTTTTCAACTATGGATGATACTCCAGCAGAAATTGAAGTTAATGGTAAAAATTATAGATGTTATATTGTTACGATAGAAGGTCAAAATGTTGTTCTTTCCTTGGATGAGAATTTAGGGAATAAAATACCCTCTGCTAAACTTAAAATAAATACATGGTATTTGCTTGAAGAACTTAAAAGAAAGTTTGAAGAGAGTGCAGATGATTCAAAGAAGTTTACTTCAAGTTTAAAATTATTTTCCGGTGAAGCAAGTCCTATACACTCAAATATTTATTTGCTTGAAAATGATAATTTTTTTATTGGTAATGAGTTAGATGAGTCACAGAAGGAAGCTGTAAAAGCTTCCCTTCTTAACTCTTTTTGCATTATTTGGGGACCTCCAGGGACAGGAAAGACTAAAACGATAGTAAAACTCATTGAAGGACACATTAAACTTGGAAGAAGAGTTCTTTTGGTATCGCATTCTAATAACGCAGTTGATGAAGCAATGCTAAGAATCGGTGAAAAATTTAGAAAGTCTTCTATTTACGAAGAAGGCAAATTGGTAAGATTTGGTAATATAAAGCCAGAATATTTACAGAAAATTAAAGAAGAAAATTTAGACTTAATTAGATTTGATGAAATTTTTAAAAAGAAATCCGAAAATTTACTGAGTGAGAAAAGTAGACTAACAGGGGAACTTACAACTCTGAATACAAAACTCGAAAAGGCTCAAGAGGCAAAAAAACTATACAATTTCATACAAAATATTGATTACAAGATAAATGCAACTGAGAAGATTTTAAATGAAAAGACTCAAATTCTGTCATATTTAAATGAGCAGATCGAAAAGTTGTTGGAAGTAAAAGCAGAACTCCAAAATAGGCTTTTGAAAGCCAATGAAAGCAACGCACTAAAGAGATTGTTTTTGGGGCTAAATCCTGAAGTTATAAAAGCAAGATTAGAGAAGTTAGAGGAAGAAATAATGTCAAAAAGGCAGCAAGAAAGAGAATTAGAGAATAGCATTGTAAGTCTAAAGGCAGAACTCTCGACTTTACAGATAAAAAAGGGCGAATCTCAAAAATATCTGGAAGATTCGTTAAAAAATCTCAGTGTCAGTATACGGGAGATAGATTCGTATATGGAGAATCTGAAGAGTAAAATAGAAGCGCTCAAGTCCAAGATTTCCGATATTCAAAAAGCACTTGACAAGATGCAATTAGGAATTTTAGAAGAAGCGTTAGTAGTTGGCACAACGCTTACTATGACTTATATTGCAAAGGTTTTTGAAACTTTATCCTTTGATGTGTTAGTTGTAGATGAAGTTAGTATGGCACCCCAGCCAATGTTATTTTGGGCTGCATCGAAAGCCTCAACAGCTATTACAATAGTCGGTGATTTTATGCAACTTCCTCCTATTTCGGTTTCAAAAAATGAATTTGCCCATAAATGGTTAGTAAAAAGTATTTTTGATACCCTTGGAATAAATGATGTTAAAAGAGTGCTTTATGATAATAGAATAAAGCTATTGAAGACGCAATACAGGATGCATCCATCTATATCTAAAATATCAAACAAATTTATTTACCAGGAAGTTATAAACGACAGAAAAACTGATTATAAAGAAGTTGAGGATAAAATTTCAGGTAATAAGCCCGTTATTCTTGTTGACACATCTTCTGCAAATCCCTGGGCAAGCCAGGCATTTTCCGGTGGAAGATTTAATCTTTATAACGCTCTTTTGTGTGTAAATTTAGCTGAAAGTATTCTTCCATCACTTGATAATAACCAAAGAGTTGGCATTGTTACACCATATAGACACCAGGCAAATTTGATCTTAAGGATAGCAAAAGACAAGGGTATCGAGAACAGAGTTAGGGTTGGCGTGATTCATAATTTTCAAGGCTCGGAAGAGGAAGTCATT